>JAQTXJ010000097.1 GCA_028688815.1 bacterium
TTACACTACACCCCTCCCCGCAACCGCTCTAAAACCAGGAGTCTATTTCCTAACCCTTTCCACCGGCACTTCTAAAGTTACCCAAAAACTCATCATCTTAAAATAACCTTCTCCCCTTTGTCTTTATCTGTGTTTATTCGCGTTTATTTGCGGTTAAAACTCTTTTCGTTCTCTACACACTTTCTATTTTAAATTCCGGTTTATCGTTGTTTTTCTTTGCGACTTTGCGACTTTGCGCGAGATTATCTTTATCTGTTTTCTGTTTTTGTGGTTTGTCTTTTGTGCTTTAGTGCTGGAGTTTACCCCGCATGTGTATTGTGCGGGGTGGCAGATTATTTGTTTCTCTCATTCTTTCCCCTCTAATAGAATTAAAACTTGACAAATTCTACACATTTCCATATCCTTATTCGTTGTTTTTTATTAACCGTAATGGGATTAAATACTCTTTTATTTACATATAATACTTGCCCCTTGGCCTTTTTCACATACATTAATCTATGAACCCTATAATCCCAAAATTAAAAATCGGCAACTTTGAGGCTAAAATACCTATCATTCAAGGCGGGATGAGTATCGGAATTTCCCTCTCCGGACTTGCATCCGCTGTCGCAAACGAAGGCGGTATCGGAGTTATCGGCAGTGCCGGTATCGGTATGCTTGAACCGGATTTTGTTAAAAATGTCAGCGCAGCCAACAAAAGAGCCCTCCAAAACGAAATCCGAAACGCAAAAAAACTGACAAAAGGAATTGTTGGCGTGAATATACTCGTAGCTCTTTCCGATTGTGATGAACTTGTACTTGCCGCAATAGATGAAGACGTGGATTTTATTTTTCTTGGCGCCGGACTCCCTCTGAAAAATCCCAAAAATATGCCCCCGGATAGATTGACAAAAGCCTTAGCTAAAATTATTCCTATAGTCTCTTCCGCAAGAAGTGCACACATTATATTCCAATACTGGGCAGAACATTACAAATCCGTTCCCAATGCCGTAGTAGTTGAAGGCCCCCTCGCCGGTGGACACCTCGGCTTTAGAAGAGAAAATATTGACAACCCTATTTATGCTCTGGAACAGTTAATCCCTGAAGTTATTTCTGCAATAAAACCTTTTGAAAAACAATTCAATAAAAACATCCCGGTAATTGCCGCCGGAGGCATTTATACGGGAACCGATATTTATAAAATTATGAAATTAGGCGCAGACGGAGTCCAGATGGCAACAAGATTCGTTGCAACTCACGAGTGTGATGCTTCTCTGGCGTTTAAACAAAAATATGTAAAATGTGAGAAAAAAGATATCGGAATAATTGATAGCCCTGTGGGTTTACCCGGAAGAGCAATAATTAATCAATTTTTAGAAAATGTTTCTAAAAAGATGAATAACCCTCTTGTATGCCCATGGAAATGTTTGATAACTTGCAACTTCAGGAAAGCACCTTATTGTATCGCTCTCGCACTGACTAAAGCTAAACTCGGAAACAATAAAGAAGGATTCTGTTTCGCAGGCGCAAACGCATACCGCGTGGATAAAATTATCTCCGTAAAAGAACTAATCGACACCCTGTTAAAAGAATATAAAAAAGCCGTCTCCCTCTCCACCGCCCCCGCCTAGATCTTTCCTCCCCAACAGCAAAAACAAACAGGTAAAACCCAACCACAGAGAACACGGAGACGTCAGGACAATTTTATTCTTCTCAGTGCCCTCTTTCTTTTTTTATGTTACTCTATGAACTATCTTTTTTGTTTATCCTGTTAATCCTGTCGTATTCTTATCTGTTCTTTTTTGACTCTTAATTTTCTATTCTGTGATTTCTGTTTTTGTCTTCTGTTCTTTTACCTGCGTTAATCTGTGTTTAGGAGTTTACCCCGCAATAGGCGGGGCGGTTACTATTCTTTCCGTTTTCTCTTACAATCTTAGCAAGCCCTTAGGAGTTTTACTCCTTAGGGATTTCTATCCCGCAAGGCGGGGCTTACAATCCCTGTTGAAAAATCTATTCTCTGTTCTTTTTTGTGTCTTTATCTGTGAAAATCCGTGGCAATTCTATCCGTTTTCTGTTTGTAGTTTATTTGTAACTCTATAATTTTCTGTTCTCTGTGACCTCTCCGTCCCTATCCTCTGTGTTCTCTATTTGTTTTGTTGTCCGTTCTTTCAACTCCGTGCCCTCTGTGGTTTGATTCTATAGCTTTTTAATCTTTCTGCTATCTGTGTTTATTTGCGTTTAGGAGTTTACCCCGCAATAGGCGGGGCGGTTAACAATCTTTCTGTTTTCTCCTCCCACATTAAAAATTCTTGACACTTCTCTAAAAATTAATATCATACCCAATTACTATGGGCAAGTGGCGGAACGGTATACGCAACGGACTTAAAATCCGTTGCCCGCAAGGGATTGAGGGTTCGAGTCCCTCCTTGCCCACTCTTAATTTAAATAAATCATAATATTCGGGAGGCACTAGATGGCTATCATTAAAGACCTAAAAAAAGGCACTTTCGTAAAAATCCATAACGAATACTACACTATCGTTGATTACGCTCATATTAAAATGGGCAGAGGCGGCGCTGTTCAACGTGTTAAAATGAAAAATGTTAAAACCGGAGCCGTTACCGAAAATACCTACAACCCGGATGAAAATATTGAAATCGTAAAGGTTAATGAAAAACCTATGCAATATCTCTACAAAGAAGGCGGATTCTATTACTTTATGGACCCAACTACCTACGAACAATCTCCCCTTGCCGAAAATATCATAAAGGATATCCTCAAATACCTCAAAGAACAGATGACCGTCCTTATCCTAATGGCCGATGAAGAAATACTCGGCGTCAGATTGCAAAATTCCTGCGAACTTAAAATAATAGAAACCGAACCCCCCTTGAAAAGCGCCCGAATATCCGGCGGACTTAAACCGGCAAAATTGGAAACCGGCGCGATAGTCCAGGTTCCACTCTTCGTAGAAGCAGGTGAAGTAATAAAAATAGATACACGAACAGACGAATATATTTCAAGAGTCCAATAGAAATATTCTAAGTGAATTGTATAATCTTTTATCGCCTTGTACTTTGTCATTCTGAACGAAGTGATTACAGACTCTTGGGCGATAGCACCATTAGAGACTGTTATCCAGAAGCATGGCGTAGGAAGAATCTATTTTTTTATGTCAGGAATATTTAATTACTCCGTCCTTTAGGGCGGGGGGAAGAAACAAAAAAACAATTTGGATTTAGCCCTTTCTTTTCTACCCCACTTTAGTGGAGGGTTTATGGGCTTTAGCCCGAAATAATAACAATAATGCGATACGTAAAAGTGGCTCATTTCTCTCTTAATAACTAAAATGCTCTTATTCTTATTGCTTACCCTACAACCTCTCCCCCAACTCTCAACTCTTCCCGTTTATAATGAATTACAGTTTGATCCCGTTCTTGGATTATATTTCCCCGATAAAAATAAAGACTATTCCTGGGTTTTCACGGAACCTCTGGCCGGATTTGTCGGAGGAGCAATAGGTTACGGAGTAGGATACTGGCTCGGATATGCTTCTACAAAAAATTCTTTCACCCCCAGCGGCGCAAAAACAATGGGCAGAAACGCAGGCGCAGTCGGAACTGTCCCCGGTACCGCTTATGCTATCTGGTTAATCGGAGGCGAACTCGTGGAAAAAGAACAAAGTTCCTTCCTTTTTACTTTCCTGGGCTCCCTTGTAGGAGGTATGGCAGGGTATGGCGCATTATTAAAAATCGCAGGAGAAGGACAAGTAGACCACTACCCCTATGTTATGTGGACAAGCGCTATGCTCGGCGGATTAACGGCTTTTAAACTCGCCATTAAAAAAGATAAACAGTAAGGGTAGGTAGGCCCCTATAATAAAAAAGAGTATGCATGGAAAGAAAACAGGTAGATTGAATTGGCTGTGGACTTCCATTTATCCGGTACTTTGTCATTCTGAACGAAGTGAAGAATCTATTTTTTTTATGTCTTCTCAAGACTAGAATAACAATATGAATCAGGAAGAAAAAGATATTTTTGTAATCAGCCTGGTTGGTCTTATACTCGCGTCGATACCAACAATACTATATATAGTAAACGGTATCGGAAAAGAAGCTTTTGTGATATTTAACCATATTGGAAACGTGATTTTTATGATGGGATTAGGACAAAATATAGGCATACTTATCAGAAGTACTTGGTTACAGCATAACTTAAAACTAAAAATAATCCTCACCGTTTTATATTCCAATATCCTTCTTGTTCTAGGGGATATTAGCTTCTATTTGTCCCTTGCTCAATATGGGAATCATAATACTAAATATCCTCATATGAAATCATTCTTCATAACTGATTTATGGTTATCAATAGCACTTTCCGCATTTGTTATCTTATCTATACTCAAAAAACACAAGAAACTCAACACCCCTCTTAAAAAATGAATCAAAGAGAAAAAGATGTTTTTGTAATTACTCTAATTGGTTTTGTAATCTGTTTGATACCGACAATATTATATATAACAAAATGCATTGATAAAGAACTTTTTTATTTATTAAATCATATCGGAGAAGGTGTTTTAATGCTTGCATTAGGAATAAATGTACGCACGCTTGTTCGCAGCAACTGGTTACAAAACAACTTTAAACTAAAAACAATCCTCGCCGTTTTATATACTAATACCCTTCTTTTTTTCTGGGGTGTTAGTGACTATTTATCCACTACTCAATGTTCGGGTTATACTAAGTATCATAGTGTAACACCATTATTTATAATTTATTTCTGTTTTTCCATAATAGGTTCTGCAGTAATTATCATCTACCTACTCAAAAAAAACAAAAAACTCAACTCCCACCCCGCTTAAAAATATTTTTTTCTATCTATCCTATATGACTTATATGTCCTATTTCCATTTCCTGCCTTTTTTCTCCCCCACTTTCCTATACGCTGTCCCATCTCTTTTTTTAAACTCTGTGCCCTCAATTCTTGTCTGCTTTTTTCTTTATGTTATCCGCTGGTCATACGAAGCCCTTGAAGCTTTAGCAATTAGGGATTCGTATCCAACTCCGTTGGGCTGACCACCGACCACTGATCACTATCTTTTCCGTCCTCTGCGTCCTCTGCGGTTACTTAGAGTTTGCGATTTAGGAGCATTATAGCAGACTCTTGTCCCGATTTATCGGGACTTAGAGGTCGCTATTCCGCCAGCGGGACTCTAAGTTATCCAGCTAAACTGGGCTTTTTGTTTTGTGATAATCTATTATAGTCTTTTCCAATCCCTTCTCTGTTTTCTGTTCGTTTTGTTTCTTTTTTTCGTGCTTTAGTATTTTCGTACTTTTCTGTCCTCTGCGTCCTCTGCGCCTTTTTGTTCTGTGAAATCTCGTGGTTAATATTTCTTCCCCTAAATTCAAAAAACTTGACATCAGGTGTTTACTTAATTAAACTCTCCACTAATAATTATACAATAATAAAAAAACTAGTCTTAATGAAATAAAAAATTAAGTTATGCACCCTGCCTTAGATCTCTTACAATCTCATCCAATCCCTGTTAAAAATAAATCTGTTCTCTTTTCTGTTTCTCTCTGTTTTTTCTCTCTATATCCTCTCTTTTTCTTATCGCTGTTTTCTTTTCTGAACCCTACTCTATCTTTTATTTTCTCTGTTTTCTTTCCCTCTGCGTTCTCTGCGTCTCTGCGGTGAAAATTTTTATTATCTGTTAATTTGATAATTAAGTTTATTTATTAAAAGGAGGAAGTTATGTGTATCAAAAAATCTGTATTCGCACTTCTCACCCTCTTTACTTTGTCGGGCTCGCTTCACGCCTTTGACCTTAATGATAAAGTAAAAGAGTTCACTCTCGATAACGGGTGGCGCGTTATTTATATGCAGCGTCCCTACTCACCCACAATCGCAATCAGACTGTTATTCCTTTCCGGTAGCACCGACGAACCTGCAAAGAAAACAGGTCTCGCTCACCTTATTGAACATATGATGTTCAAAGGAACTAAAACTTTCGGTACTAAAGATTATAATAAAGAACTCCCCCTCCTCCTTAAACAAGATAGTTTGTACGCTAAATTAAAAAAAGAATCTAAAAAATCAAAACCCGATTCCCTCAAATTAACAAAACTTCAACAGGAACTCGACTCCACCTGCGCTCTCGCTAGAGAATACATAAAACAAAGAGAAATATCAGAAATCTATGAAAAAGCAGGTGCCGTTGGATTAAACGCCGCAACCAGCAAAGATTATACTATGTATGTTCTGGAAATACCCTCCAATAAACTCGAACTCTGGGCAAGAATGACCGCCGACATAATCGAAAACACCGTTTTTAGAGGCTTCTACGAAGAAAAAAACGTGGTAACACAGGAAGTAAAAATGCACAAAGATGAACCCTCAAGCCTGATGAATGACGAATTATTCAAAACTGCTTTTAAAGTTCATCCCTACGGAAAACTCATAGCTGGCCAGGTAGAAACCGTATCAGACATAAATAAAGATGACTTAACGGCTTTTTGTAAATCCTTTTATATCCCTTCTAATGGAATTATCGGCATAGTCGGAGATATAAGTTTCGATGAAGCAAAAACTATCATCACTAAATACTTCTCCCACTTCCCTAAGAAAAAACTTCCTCCCCCCGAATGGAAACCTGAACCTGTCCAGACTTCCGAAAGAAGAGTAACTCTTGAACTCCCGGCTGAACCCCAAATACTAATCGGCTACCATACACCCACTTATTCCGATTCAAATCCCGATGCCTATATCCTTGATGTCCTCTCTTCCGTTCTCTCAAGAGGAAGAACTGCCCGCCTTTATAAACAATTTATAGAAACGAATATCGCCGCCGCCTCCTACACCTTTACAGGCGCACCCGGTAAAAGATACCCAAACCTCTTTGTCTTTAAAGGCGCACCCGCAGCCTCACATACTACTGCAGAACTTGAAAGCCTCTTCTATAAAGAAATCGATAAAATGAAAACCGAACCCGTAACCGACTGGGAACTTAATCGAATAAAAAATGACGTTAAAGCGCAGTTCCTTGGCGTTATGTCCAGTAACCAATCGTTGGTTTCCGAACTTCTATACTACGAAGGTTTCTGGGGCGGTTGGGAAAAACTTAATGATTATACGAAAATTATTGATAAAGTTACCGCTCAAGATATTATTAACGTGGCAAATAAATATTTCACAAAAGAAAATAGAACCGTTATCACTTCCGTGAAAAAAGAATCGGGCAAATCAATACTCGATTCCTCCATTGAATACTACGAAAAGAAAACAGGTAAAAAAATAGACGATGATACTCTGGGCAAATTAAATATGCTCATAGATAATCTGAATCAAACGGAAAAAGCTAGTGGCCAAAAGGTGCCCGATGAACAAAAACTTAAAATTATTCGCCAGGTGTTGGATAGAGTCACCGGTGGGGAGGGAAAATGAAATACCTAAAAATAGCTCTCGTAATACTTTTCGCAGGCAGCTTGTCCGCCGAAACATTCCAATACCCGGATATCGCCGGACTTACTTATAAACCGATTAACTGGACTCCTCAAAAACCCATCAGACGCCAACTCGACAATGGTATCGTCGTAT
>JAQTXJ010000098.1 GCA_028688815.1 bacterium
GATACATATCCACCATCTCCGCCATTTGCATTTATTGTCCCATTGCCTGTTAAGTAGTCTGTATAGAGCAATATGCTGCCTCCAGCTCCACCGCCTGCCGCATAGCCACTCTTTGATATTCCATTTGCTCCTTTTGCAGATAAGGTCCCGTTTATCAAAATTTTTCCTTCAATACAGTCGAGCCTTATTCTACCACCACCTGTTCCACCACCCCAACAATAACCAGTTGTTGCAGAATAATCTCCACCGCCACTACCTAAACTATCAGGCATCCATTCGTCTCCATAATATACTCCACCATCTCCTATTCCACCTTGTGTATAGTAATTTCCATGCCCGCCTGTATTTCCATAACCTGCTCCACCGCCTCCGTGGGAGGGCGAACCCGCATGACCATAACCAGTCCCCTGATTATGCCCATAGCCCTTATTATCTGCAATAATACGGCCGTTTGAATGGACTATTATACTATCACTTGCTCTTACCCCAATATTCCCGACTATTGAATCGTTTGCAGTTAGTCTTACCCAACTATTTGTAAATTCTACTCCTTTGATAAACCCTGCTTTACTATCACTATTTGTTCCAGTATTTACAGGAGATAAAACAAGTTTAACCGCATCATCCGCTTGCTGTAGTAATACTGTTCCAAACTGACCATCTATTGCGTTGTAGGGGCCTTCTCCACCACTAACATCAATTCTTCCCGTAAAATCTGAATTTATATATTTTACATAAATTCTACCACCTGCTCCGCCGCCACCATCAGTATACCCTGGACTTGGGTCATGAGCTCCATTACCACCTTTTGCACTTATAATTCCTGTTCCTTCAAGGGAATTAGTTTTTATCCATACACTTCCGCCTGATCCTCCTCCTCCTACCTTTCCATCATCTCCTAGCCCAGCCCTGCCGTTTGAACGAACTGTACCGGTTACATTGGCAGTACCAAGACAAATTAGTCTTACAATCCCTCCACCGGAACCGCCTTTTCCCCATAAAGTCGGATCAGAATTTCCTCCACCGGACCCCATCATAAGTGGTTCGATAATATTACCATAAGCATATCCACCATGCTGAGTCGTATCCCCTTGAATGTTGTTGCCACCATGTCCACCTCTGCCACCATAGCCTGCTCCTGAGGCACCATGCGATACTGAACCCCTTATTCCTGCACCCCAACCAGATTCTGCAAAACAACCTACAGTATCGGCATTTAAAATTCCTAAAATATCCATTTCTTGAGCATGGATTATTATATCACCGTAATCCGTTCCATCCCAAGGTTTAATATTCATAATTGCATTGCCATTAATTGTAAACTTCCCTATGTTATAATGTCCTCCGGCTACTTTCCTGGTACTATCTATTGTCCAGGTCCAGTCTGCTCCCCTATACTCTGTACCTTTTACTATAGAGAAAAAGTCATCACTCACATCTGAAGCAGTGTGTCCTGAAGGATCATAAGCAACTACACTTATCTTATAGTTATCCGCAGGAATAAGAGAGGATGGAACATTATAATTTATTTCCCATTCACCTTGAGGTAAACGCGGGTAAATAGAGGTAATATAAGTTCCAGGTAAATCAGTAGCTTCTTGCCATAAATATACTCTTAAGGATTCAACTGCTACATCATCTGAACCTGATACTTTGAGGTTGTAATTTTCACCGATTACTAAATATTCTTCCCCATTTGGCCACACAACAGTTACTTCAGGAGGAGTTTCATCTTTTACAAGGTGAATATTATCAAAATAAGCATCTCCAATAAAGTTTTGATCTCCATAAAGAGTCACTTGCAATCTGTCTTCAGTAGAGTTTGATGTCCATGGCGCATAATAATATGTCCAATCTGTATTTGTGGAAATTCCTGCTTCCGGGAAATCAGTATGGTGTTCGGGCGACCATACTCCAAAAGCTGCCTTTGCAGCCCCGGAAGTTACGTTTTCTGTTTTCATCCATAAAGCAAGCCAATAAGTGGTGTTTGTCTCACAAGGAATGCATTTCTGGTATAATCCAAAATAATCAGTACCGGCAGTTCTTCCTATGTGAGCACTATAAGTTCCATCATGAGCACTAGTAGATGCTTCGTAGGTATTCCCAGTACCATAAGAAGTCCAACCTTTCAATTGTTCCTCAAAATCAGGATTTGCTATCCATAAAAATGATTTTGTAACAACAGAAACGGGAGTAGAAAAATCTGAAGTGTAATTACTCCCGTAATGAACTTTAAATGTGTACCAATATTTTGTATTTGGAGTTAAACTGCATTCTTCTTCTTTATAGCTGGTCGCATTACCAGAGATGTTGTCTGACACAAGCACATATCCTGTCGGAGGAACTCCACCATCTGCACCCCCTTCTTTCCTATAAAGCTCAAAGGTACAATCATTTTTTCTTTCTTCCCATATATTATTTGTCCAATTTATTGTAAGGTAAGTTCCTGCTACATCAAAGGAGATGTTCTCGGGTTTTGGGTCTTTTGCAAATATTGCCGCATTGATTACGTCCCCTGTATTTCCTCCCCAATCATAAGTTGTCCAAACAATATTATAAGCGAATCCGACAGGTGTTGGGGTAGATACTGAAAAAAATGGGCTTTCAATTGTTTTTACATTTACATGATTTGGAGGAATTTCCGATAAAAAAGAGTTATCGTAGATTATTCTTGGAGAAAAATAATGACAATCAATAGATACTTTTGCTACCCCTGATCCTTCCAAATCTTCGACTTTCCCTTGAACTTTTATTTCTTCGTTTATGAATATATAACAAGCCCTATACCCAAAAAAATCTACGTCTATCTCATTATTATTCTTATCTAAAAAATGTACTTCTGAAACGGCTGGAGGTTTCGTATTGGTCTCAGTAATTCCATCCAATATACCATACTGCATAAAGGCAAAAAGCCCATAAAAATCTGGATCATGGACAATATTACTTCCTACTGCTTCATGTGCATGTTCTATAAGCCCATCGCATCTGTAAGTCCTGTATGTTACTTTTGTTAGTGACCACGGCACCCACCTTGTCCCATCTTTATAACCAAACGTACTAGCATACCCATAACCTATTTTATCATAAAGAAAAGTTATCATATTTTGTCTTTGAGAAAATGTAGTAGGACTATGCTTTCTACCCCAATAGTGAGCATCTGTACAAAAGATGTCAAAATCTTTATAATGAACTCCCTTAACTTTTCCCTCTTTCTTACAAGATTCTATTGTCAAAGTTTTGTTAGTACTTGGATCTTTATACAAAAGTGCCCCAGCATGTCCCACTAGCGCCCAAGCTCTGAAAACTGGATCTCCTATTTCAAAAACACCAGGATCCTCGGCTAAACCAATTTTAGGTATAAATATAAAACCCAAAAAAATAAACAATACTACATGATTTTTCCAATATTTCATATCTCCTCCTATTCTGCTTTTCTTCTATGTCTTAATGAATAAACTTGCATAATTCCAGCTAGAATTAATATTTGTAAATATTTATTTATTTCTAAGTTCATCAAAAGCTTCCTTCATTTTATCTTCTATGTATGTTCCTACCATTCCTTCTTCTACACATTCAACAGTTGCAAGGTGAATTGCAGTCTCAATTTCTCCTAATACCTCCGGACTATTATTCCCTATCTTAACTAACGCTTGAGCACAGGCAAGTCGTTTAAAAGGATTTATCTTTAGAGGTTGCGTCATTATCTGGATAAGCACGGGAACTGCATTTGTATTTCCTAATTCCCCCAACGCTTCTATAGCATTTATAGAAAAATAATATTCTCCGTTTTGTGCTTTATCAGTAAGAAAATTTAATGCACTTTGATTACGGATCCCCCCCAAAGAAGTTATTATCCTCCCTTGTAGAGCAATAAGTTGTGTTATTGTATCTGGACTTGAGCTTTGCTGTCTTATCGAATCCAACGGATTGTATAATGGTGCTAAAGATTGATATACACTTGGATCGCTCAATGACCCGAGTACGGTTATAGCTCTTATCTTATTAATAAAATTAGAACTTTGAAGACTATCTGTCATTAATGTAAGCACTCTATTGTCCCGCATCTGCGCAAGTATATCCATCGATTCAAACCACAAATCAGGATTTTGAGAGGCATTAAATAGAATATTCCTTGAAGTTTCACTCGTGTCACTACTGGCAATACAATAAATGGCTTCCTTTCTTAGTTCTATGTTTTCTGTCGTATCCGATAATATTTGTTGCCCTATCTGTAATAATACATTGAGAGAGGCAGTATTTAATATATTTATACCCATTATCCTTGTGACCCAAGGTCTCTGTTTATTAAGAGTTGTATTTACTATCTGAGTTGTATCCAAAAGATTGCTTCTAAACAGAGAATCTATTTCCATAAAATTTTTTCGGGTTATAATAGTATCCGAAATAATTCCATATTCCATACTACTATCACCATATTGAATATATATACTATCTAACCTATTGAAAAATTGTTCTACTTTTATGCTATCCTCAGTAGAGCAAAAAGCATTTGAAATAGAACTAATTATAACAACCAAAACCGAGAAGAACTTTAAAAAATCTTTTTGTTTTAACATCTTACCTCCTTGTTTTTTCATCAATCTATTTTAAGTAATCATTTTGCCAAATACATCTTTTTACTTAATACACCATTAGAAGTTTCTACTCTGTAAAAGTAAATTCCGCTTTTTACTTTTACTCCTAGATTATTTGTACCATCCCAATCCACCTCATAATTCGTTGCTGAATTGCATACTAAGTGAAAACTCTTTATAATTCTACCTAAAATATCATAAATTTTTAATTCCGCGTGATTGTCAGATAAATCAATTCCCATATATGTAAAACGAATTGTTGTTTTATTAATAAACGGATTAGGATAATTTTGGTATAATTGGAATTGTCCTTTTGAAAAATACTTTTCCTCTACAGCGGTTTCTTTCCCCATTTTTATAAGTTCAACATCCCAATTGTTATCCTCTCCTACCACAATAAATCCGCTATCTTTAACTTGTCGGACAAAATACCCAACTTCAAAACTTGTGCCGGTTCCTCCGAATGTTTTATCCCACATTTTTTTACCATCTTTATCTGCTTTTATAACCCATATATCTAATCCTCCGACTCCGTATGATTCTGTGGATCCCGTTATGATAAAACCACTATCAAAAGTCTGCTGAACCGAATTGCCTTTGTCGTCAGCATATCCTCCGAATGGCTTGCTCCATTGTTTGTTTCCGTTTTTATCTGTCCGTATGAGATATACATCTGTTCCACCTGAACCAAATGAAGACGTGTAACCTGTGATAATAAAACCGCTGTCAGAGGTTTGTTCTCCCCAATATCCTTTAACATTATCATAGGTTTTTGTCCACATAGTATCACCGAGAGAATCTGTTTTAAAAATAATTACATTGTATTCATCTCCAGATTGAATATTTGCCATTATTATAAAACCTCTATCAAACGTTTGCTGGGCAACAAAAGAGGAAATATCATATCCATTTCGTTCATAAGTTTTTGTCCAGATAGTATCGCCTGAAAAATTTGTTCGTATAAGCCATGCATTTTCATCAACTAAAATAAAACCTCCGTCATTAGTTTGGTGCACACATTGTCCTTGCGCCCCTGCTATTGTATTTTTGTAAGTTTTTGTCCATAAAGTATTACCGGCAGAATTTGTTCGAATAAGAAAAACACTATCGTCAATTCCCGTTATAATAAAACCACTATCTTGTAACTCTTCAATAAAATATCCAGCCTCCCAAGTTGTATCTCCAAAAGCTTTTGTCCACAAAGTATCCCCATTGTTGTCCACTTTTACAAGCCAGACATCCGATTTTCCAGCACCAAAAGAAGTTGTTCTTCCAAGAATAATATATCCGTCATCTTTTGTTTGTTGGACACAATATCCAGTCTCATTCCCAGAGCCTCCAAATGCCTTTATCCATTGTGTAGATGGCACCCCAAAAGAAACCTGAAACAAAACCGACAATAATACAATCATAGTGTTACACATAATCAGACTTCCTTACTTTTGCAAGAAAAATTGGTTACAATAAATCTATATTTGTTATAATTTTTCCGCATTAGAGAAAAAAGTTCTATATTCTGTCGAAGAGTAACCGACTTTATCTTTAAAGACTTTGCAGAAATATTGCTTAGAAAACCCAACTTTATAGGCTATTTGAGTCACATACAAAGTTGGGTCTAAAAACAATTCTTTAGCTTTTGCTATTCTCAAATTATTTATGTACTCTCTAGTCTTAATCTTCACTGTTTTGCACCACAAAAAAGAAAAGCTCTTGGGATGCATGCTCACGCTTTTGGCAATCTCTTTTAAGCATAACCCCTGATTCGTGTAATTCTTCTCTATATACTCAATCGCTTTTTGAATCTTGAACGGCAAATCTTGTGAAAGTGAAATATTCAGCTTATTCAATTTCACTATATCCTTGGTATCCATAGGCGTTACCAATTTCTGCAAGATTGCCTGAAACGAAGTTTTATTTTGTCGTTCAACCAGTTCATGGACTTTTGTCAGCACTTCCTTTAATTTAAAAGGTTTTTCAAAATAATATGATGCCCCATTATTCAAAGCACGAATAGCATTATTTGTTGTAGAATGTCCTGTAATTATTACTATTTCCATTTGGGAATATATTCTCTTGAAAACCGAAATCAATTCAGTCCCTTCAATATCAGGCAGGTTAATATCAAGCAAAGCAACGTTGAATTTTCTTTCCTTAATCTTTTTTATCGCTTCTTCCCCTGTCAGCGCATAACTCACTTCATACCATTTCTTTTCGAAAAGTATTTTTAATGTTTTACAAATCTCCGGTTCATCATCTACTACGAGGATACTTCCATTATACTCCATTTTATTAAGCAACTTCTGTTTTGTATTTATTATTCCCCCAGCAACTCTTTTATTTTTGCCACCTTATTTTTTTTTGATTTTATTCAACAGAAAGTATTCTTTTCTATTTCGAGGTTAATCAATTTCAAATCCTATTTTTTTTCTTGAAAAGATAAAAAATGCTACAGTTAAAATCATTAAGACTGGGACGAACAGAATAATTAGCATGTAAAATATCCTTTCTGTTAATAATTTCATTATCTTCCCTCCTGTATGTTTCTCCCCCACATATCCTATGACCCTCATAGCAATATTGGTGACAATTAAAAACAAATCTACCTAAACTAGCCTGAAATAAAGGATTTATAACGATATCAATAATTACAATAATTTTTATGTTTATGTCAACCTTGTTGACATGTTTTTTATGAAAACGTATTGAATAATGGCTTGTAAAGAAAAGTCAACTTTGTTGACATGTGTCAATTTTGTTGACTTGTTTTGTATATTTTGTTTTTGGGAATCCAAGTCGGAGTGTTGGCGGTTGGTGACAATTAGAAAAATAGGGGAGAGACAAATTTTCAATCTCTGTCTAAATCTCGGGGCAAAAGTTAGGTTGTTGTAAATTAGGGAATGAACGGACATCCATGTGGTTTCTAACTTTCATGAACTCTTACAT
>JAQTXJ010000099.1 GCA_028688815.1 bacterium
TTTCAGCAGTGCCATTCTAAGATATAGCCCGTTTTGTGCCTGTCTAAAATATGCGGCGCGCGGGTCGGTATCTACTTCTTTTCTTATTTCGCCTGCTCTTGGAAGCGGATGCATAATTATAGAATTTGATTTCATAATATCCAGAATGGAGTTATCAATTATGTATTTTCCATGAGCTTCTTCGTATTCTTCAAGATTTTCTTTTTCTACAAACCTTTCTCTTTGTATTCGTGTCTGGTATATTACATCAACTTTTGGTGCTACTATTTTTAATGAATCTTCTTCTATAAATTCTATTTTATGTTTCTTAAGATAAAGTTTTATGTCCTGATTCATTTTTACACTTTTAGGAGCAACAAAATAAATTTTAATTCCCTTGTATTTAGCCAAAAGATATGCGAGAGAACGAACAGTTCTTCCATGCGCAAGGTCGCCTACCATAGCTATGGATATCCCATTTATCTTGCCAAGTTCTTTTTGTATTGTATATAAGTCAAGTAATGCCTGAGTTGGATGTTGTCCCGTGCCATCGCCGGCATTTATAAAGGGGATATGAGTTGTCTGCGCCGCCCTTTCTGCAGAGCCTTCACGATAATGTCTCATTACAATTACATCTACGTACCCTTCCATTACTCTAATTGTGTCTTCAACTGTTTCGCCTTTAGTCGCGGATGAAAACTCCTTAGCATTTTCCGTTGATATTACATTACCGCCAAGTTTTAACATTGCGGATTCAAAAGACATCCTTGTTCTGGTGCTTGGTTCATAAAATAACGTTCCCATTATTTTACCGGTCAATAGATTGCTTCCATTCTTTGCTATTATTTCCATTTCTCTTGCCATAGCAAACAATTCATCCAGTGTTTTAATATCAAATTGCTGCGAGTGAACTACATTTTGTAATTTCATTTTACCCCTCCAATTTTAAATAATTCTGTTTGTGAATCTGATTTATTCAGAAGTTCACAGATATCTTTAATCCAAATATCTTGTTGTAAAGATACATAATATCCGCCTCTTGTTCCCCATTTTTCAGTCGCAATCATTTGCCTCAGTAGTTTTTGTAAATCAGGTTTCGCGGAATCAAATTCAGCATCGGTAAACTTTATATCTTTAGCTTTTATATATGTTTGAAATTCTGTTAAAGCGGCATCATCAATCCTAAAGTCTTCTGTAAGTTTTGGATGTGATTTAGTATATTTTAAGGCAAATTGCTGGAAAATTAAGTTTTCTTTATATATTTTTATAGTAAGTGGCGCAATAATAGGTTGTGCTTTTAACACTAAATCAGGGATTATTGCTCCCGATGATGTTAATTCTCTTGCAAGTGAACCCAAGGTAGTATATTTTTTGCCAAGAGTAGGATTTCGGATAATAAACTCTGAAGTGTCTGCCATGTCAATACATTTTCCACAAGGAGTATAATATCTTGCAGTAGTTAATTTTATGGCACCGGAATCTACGGGAACAACTGTCTGAACCGAACCTTTCCCAAAAGTCGTATCCCCGGCGATAAGTCCTGCATCCTGGTCTTGTACGGCGCCTGCTACAATTTCTGATGCAGAAGCAGACCCCTTATCTACAAGAATAACCAACGGGCGTCCCGTGATTTTGGAGGGCTTTGTACTATAATAATCGCGGTTCATTTGAGGATTTCTTCCTTTAGTGGATACAATAAGTTTCCCTTGAGGTAGGAAATTTTCAGACACTTTAACTGCTTCATCAAGAAGTCCGCCCGGATTAAGTCTTAAATCTAGGATAAATTTCTTAGCTCCAACGGAGACTAATGAATCAATAGCTTTTCTTACATCTTCTCCTACATTTTCAGAAAAACTTAATAAACGTATGTATCCTATATCAGTTCCAATAAGTCCGGCATAAGGAATATTTTTTATCTTTATAAAATCTCTTGTAATTGTCAGGTCAAAAGGGGCGCCTGCGTTTTCTCTTGCTATCGTGAGAGTTACTTTTGTTCCCGGTTTCCCACGCATTTTACTCATTGACTCATCATCTCCCATACCCTTAGTGGAGATACCATCTATTTTTGTTATTACATCCCCTGCTTGTAAGCCTGCTCTATATGCAGGTGTCCCTTCCATTGGGGAAATAATCGTTGGGTGGTTTTTTATTATGCCGAACTGAAATCCTAATCCTCCATATTTACCTTCAGAATGAATTTTCAATTCCTTATAAAGTTTTGGGTCTAAGTAATTGGAATGCGGGTCTAATTTTGATAACATCCCTTTAATTGCATTTTGAAACAGGTCATCAGTTTTTACTTGCTGAACGTAGTTTTCTTCTATTAATTTTAAGACTTGAGTAAAAGTTCTTAACATTTGCAACAGATTTCCGGTTTGCGGTAATGCCCATAAGGAAAAAGCTCCTAACGTTCCGCTGATTATTAATGCAATGAATAGTTTTTTTTTCATTTTATTTCTCCTGTTTTTATCATTTTAATAGCTGTTTTTGTATGAATTTTCTTATTCCCAATTCTATTTCTTCTATTTTTAAGTTTCCGTTTATAATTTTTACTCTTTTCGGTTCCTTATTGGCGATATCAAGATAAACTTTTCTAACTTTTTTATAAAATTTTATTTTTTCAAGTTCCATCCTATCTTTGTTTTTTATTCGTGCAAGTCCTTTTTCGGGCTCTATATCAAGAAGTATGGTTATATTGGGCGTAATTCCTTTAGTTACGAACTGATTAAGAGTTTTAATTGTCTCCATTGAAATTTCCCGTCCGCCACCCTGGTATGCAATAGTCGAATCTACAGATCTGTCCGTAATTACTATTTTATTGCTTTTAAGTGCCGGCAACACAACTTCTTCCGTGTGCTGTGCTCTATCTGCGAGATAAAGAAACAGTTCTGCAATAGGGGTCAACTTTTTATTCTCTTTATCAAGTAAGATTTCCCGTATTTTTTTTGAAATTCCGGTCCCGCCCGGTTCCTGTGTAAGGATGCATTTATAACCTTGGGTTACCAGATATTTAAAAAGTCTTTTCGCCTGAGTGGTTTTACCGCAACCTTCTATTCCTTCAAAAGATATGAATAAGCCTTTTTTCACTTACTTTTTTCTTTTTTGCTGTTCTTTTTTATAAACTCTTCCACTTTTTGTCTTGCCGTATCATCAGGGAATTGAACCGGTGGTGATTTCATAAAGTAACTTGATGGCTCTACGATTTCACCTGCTAGTCCTGCATCTAGTGCAATTTTACAGGCTCGCAATGCATCTATTACCACACCTGCCGAGTTTGGAGAATCCCACACTTCCATTTTTAATTCTATATTCAATGGTACATCGCCAAAAGTTCTTCCCTCTAGTCTTATAAAGGCAAATTTTCTGTCTTTTAGCCAGGGGACATAGTCGGATGGACCTACGTGTATATTCTCTTCGTCTATTTTATAAGGTATTTGTGAAGTAACTGCCTGTGTTTTGCTAATCTTTTTTGATTCTAATCTGTCCCTTTCAAGCATATTTAAGAAATCCGTATTCCCGCCTACATTCAATTGGTATGTTCTTAGTAGTTCTACTGCACGGTCGTTAAATAAATTCGTGAGAACTCTATGAACTATAGTTGACCCGACCTGAGATTTTATGTCGTCTCCTACTATGGGACAACCGGCTTTTCTGAATCTTTCCTGCCAGTATTTTGAACTCGCAATAAATACGGGGATACAGTTGATAAAACCTATTTTGCCTGACTGTAAAACCTGTTCTACATACCATTTAGTGGCTTCTTCCGAACCTACGGGAAGATAGTTTATTACTACATCCGTTTTAGTTTCTTTGAATGCTCTTATAATGTCTGCTGTTGCGCCGGGAGCTTTTTTTACTATAGGCGCAAGATATTTCCCGATACCGTCATGTGCCATTCCTCTTAGAACGGGGACTCCAAGTTTTGGAACGTCGCAGAATCTGTAAGTATTATTTGGACTTGCATAAATTGCTTCCCCTAAGTCTTTGCCTACTTTATTTCTATCTATATCTATTGCGCAGGAAAATTCTATGTCTTCTATTGAGTAAGGTCCAAATTTCAGGTGCATAATGCCTGGAATACGACCTGTTTTTTTATTTTTATAAAAATGAACACCCTGAACTAAACTTGATGCGCAATTGCCAACGCCTATTATCCCCACTCTTATTTTACCCATAAATTCCTCCTAAATATTAAAATTACTTACTATAGTAAATTTATTTGTCATTTTGTCAACATAAATTACATTACAATATAGAGTATGGTTTATTGTTGTTAGATAGAGTTAATAAATTTGTCACTATTTAAAACTTGATAGCAAAAAAAACGGTTAATATTTTAACTTCTTATAATTATGACTAAAGACTTATTGACAAAGAATAAATATGCAAACATTAATAGAAACATAATATGATAGGTAAGATTATAAAAAAACTAAGATTAGCTGTTGAATGACCAAATAACCAAATTACCTAATTACTTAAGGACAGGGGGAATTATGGGAAAGATATTATTTTTATTTATAGGATTTATTTTGCCGGGACAGATTTTTGCACAGCAGGAAATGTGGGTAGCGAGGTATGATGGAGAAGCTAATGATTATGATGGTGCGTTTGCAATGGCGGTGGATGACAGCGGGTATATATACGTAACAGGAGGGAGCTGTGATACAAGTGCAATGGGTTGGGGTGATTACGCAACAATCAAATACAATAGTGCCGGGGATACGGTATGGGTAAGAAGATATAACGGACCGAAGAATACTGCTGATGAGGCGTATGCAATTGCAGTTGATAAAAATGGGAATGTATATGTAACGGGACGAAGTGTTGGTATTGGGACTGATTACGATTATGCAACTGTAAAGTATAATAGTTTAGGAGATACGGTGTGGGTAAGAAGATATGATAGAGGAGGGGGAGCAGGATATAATGATGACGAAGCAAGTGCGATTACAGTAGATGATAGCAAAAATGTATATGTAACGGGGCGCTTCGAAACAATAAAATATGATAGTTTGGGAGATACAATGTGGGTTAGGGTATTTGATGGAGAGGCATACGCTATAACAGTAGATAATGTTAAAAATGTGTATGTAACTGGAATAAGTGCTGGCAGTTACGACTATCTAACAATAAAATACAACAGTTCAGGAGATACGGTATGGGTTAGAAGATATAATGGGACAGGGAAGGGTTGTAAAATCCCAAATAATTATGAGGAACCAAAAAAATATGACTTTAGCAAGACAAAAGGATTCCCTCGGGGTGGGGGTGGAGAAGCAATAGCAGTAGATGAAAATGGATATGTATATGTAACGGGTAATTATGGAGGGTATGCCACAACGATAAAATATAATGGCTCAGGAGATACGGTATGGGTAAGAAAATATCACAGTCCAGATAGTGCCAGTGGAAGTGAAGGGACTGGGCTTGCATTTGATAATATCGGGAATGTATATATAACGGGACGAGTTGGATATGACAGTGCAAAAACTTCTGATTATTTAACAATAAAATACAATAGTTTAGGGGATACAGGGTGGATTAGGACATATAACGGCCCCGGGAATGGTATTGATTGTGCAACAGGAATTGCAATAGATAATAACGGAAACGTGTATGTAACGGGATGCAGTGAAGGAAATGGAACTCATTCCGATTATGCAACAATAAAATACAGCAGTTCAGGGAATGAAGAATGGGTGCAAAGATATAATGGGACTATGAATAATGAAGATGTTGCATACGCAATTGCATTAGATAAAGGGGGCTATGTGTACGTAACGGGAAGTAGTTCCGGATTGAGTTCCTATGATTATGCAACGATAAAATATTCATGCGTAGGAATAGAGGAGAAACAGTGGCCGGTGGTCAGTGGCGAGTGGTCAGTGACTGCAAGTCCGAATCCGTTTGCGCAAAAGACAGTGGTCAGTGGACAGTGGTCAGTGGCCAGTAAAACGAAAATACGGATTTATGATATAAGTGGGAAATTGGTAAAAGAGACTAAAGATAATGTTATAGGGAAAGATTTAAAATCTGGAATTTATTTTGTGAAGGTAAATGATTGCCAACCGATAAAAGTAGTAAAGATGTCCTACGTAAAGTAGATAGTAGGTAGGAACATAGAGTGAAAAAGTAAAAAATTGTCCAAAAATGGGAAGAAATCGGTATTTTTTATAGCCAAGCCCTTTCCCGCCTTGGCGGGATTAGGGATTGCTATCCAGAGGGACTAGGAATTTTTCTTGCAAAAGAAAAAAGAAGTGATTAATTTTCATTATTAGTTAATAAAATTTAAGGAGGGAATTATGACTATAACAAGGTTAATGATATTATTAATAGGATTTATTTTGCCGGGACAGATATTTGCACAAAATGAAATGTGGGTAGCGAGGTATGATGGATTTGGTGCCCCATATTTTGACCATGCTTTTGCAATGGCGGTAGATGATAGTGGAAATGTATATGTAACGGGAAGTAGTATGGATACAACGGCTTATCCTGACTATGCAACAATCAAATACAACAGTGCAGGGGATACGGTATGGGCAAGAAGATATAACGGACCGGATAAATACAGTGCCGATGATGCATATGCAATTGCAGTTGATAAAAGTGGAAACGTATATGTGACAGGAGCGAGTGTTGGAATCGGAACTTATTATGACTACGCAAAAGTAAAATATAACAGTGCAGGCGATACAATGGGGGTTAGGAGATACGATTCAGGGGGGGGGGCAGGAGATTATGGGACAGCAATTACAGTTGATAACAGCGGGAATGTTTACGTAACCGGAAGCTCTCGTGGCTATACGACAATAAAATATGATAGTTTAGGAAATACAATGTGGGTCAGGGTGAATGACGGAGTTAAAGATGTTAAGCGTATTTGGTGTGGAGGATCCCTAATTACAGTTGATAATAGTGGAAATGTTTATGTAACAGGAGGAAGGTATCTAACAATAAAATATGATAATTTCGGAGATACAATGTGGGTCAGAAAATACCAAGAACCTTTATTGGGTGGGTCCGAGGTATCCGGGCTTGCAGTGGATAATAGCGGAAATGTATATGTAACAGGCTATAGCGATATTTCAGATACAGGGAGTGGTTCGGACTATGCGACAATAAAATATAACAGCTCCGGGGATACAATGTGGGTTAGAAGGTATCATGGTCCTGACAACAGTAGTTGGGATGAAGCAACTGCGCTTGCTATAGACAACAGCGGAAATGTGTATGTAACGGGAAAAAGTTTTAGTTCAGATACTAATCCTGACTATGCGACAATAAAATATAATAGTTTCGGGGATACAATGTGGGTTAGAAGATATAACGGGCCAGGGAACACTTATGACTGGGCAAATGCACTTGCAGTGGATAATAGCGGAAATGTATATGTAACGGGAAGGAGTTGCGATACCGGAACTTATTATCCCGACTATGCAACAATAAAATACAGCAGTTCAGGGAA
>JAQTXJ010000100.1:0-5145 GCA_028688815.1 bacterium
TACGGTTGTTCTGGGAGTAAATGAAGGTGATTATGATCCTAAAAAACACAATATAATTTCCAATGCTTCCTGCACTACGAATTGTCTTGCTCCTGTCGTAAAAGTTTTGAACGATAATTTTGGCATTGAAAGCGGTTTTATGACTACCATTCACTCGTATACCGGAGACCAGCGTCTTCTTGATGCTCCACATAGTGATTTAAGAAGAGCAAGGTCGGCGGCTGTATCTATGATTCCAACTTCCACGGGTGCGGCAAAAGCAATAGGACTTGTTATTCCTGAGCTTAAAGGTAAACTTGACGGTATTGCAGTAAGAGTGCCTACGATGGACGTATCAGTAGTTGATTTAGTTTGCACTGTGAAAAAAGCAACAACGGCAGAAGAAGTAAATAAAGCAATGAAAGAAGCCGCGGATAGCAAAATGAAAGGTTATCTCCAGTATTGCACCATTCCTCTTGTTTCTTGTGATTTCATTGGCAATCAGTATTCTTCGATATTTGATGCCGAAGAAACCAAGGTTAAGGGGACGCTTGTTAAAATATTGGCGTGGTATGACAACGAATACGGTTACGCATCCAGAATAGTTGACCTTTTAAAGTATGTAGCAAAGAAATAACCTATAAAGATTATACTGACAGGGGGAAAATAATTGTATTATTTTCCCCCTGTTTTACATTATTTATGATTTTCGGGAGGTTAAAATAATATGATAGAACAGGAGAAGCTTGCTCAGTGCCAGATTGGAATTTTGATTTTGGTTTATATATATATACTAATAAGAAAAGCCCTTCCGTTTTCACACGAAAGGGCTTTCTTTTATCTTCTTAAAAAAACTACTTTGTAAGTATCAATTTCTGTGTTGTTTTATAGCTTTGAGTCTGGAGGGTTACAAAATATATACCTGAGGGCATAGTGTTTGTAGTCAACTCGGTTGTATGAAGTCCTGATGTCTGGTATTCGTTTTTCAGGGTTTGCACTGCTTTCCCTGTTATGTCGTAGAGTTTAAGCGAAACGTTTTCATTCTTTGCCAGCATATACTCTACAGTTGCTTTATTTGAGACAAGATTCGGAGTAAGCTTCAGGAATTGTTTATTTGCGGTTTGTGATTTTTCTTCTATTGCTACTGAGAAGTAGAAATCAATCCCCGTAATATTACCTGTAACTAAAAGCTCAGTATCGCCTTCCATATGGTACCCCGGGAACTCAAACCATGTTCCTATGTCAAAAAGAACTCCCGAAGTCCCAAAATTTATCGTATAATTACCAAGAGAATCGGTAAGAGCAGCCCAACTTTCCAGAGGAGGGGATTTTTTAAAAGCTCCAATCATCATATTTTTTAGAACAATATTCGGAGGAGTAACTCCTTGAACTGTTACTGTGCCCGAAACTGTTGCTAATGGTGATGGTATAGGGGTGACTGTAAGATAGTCCTGTGCGATGGAACTGTCTTCATCAATAGCTTTTACGCAGTAATTTCCGGGTGCAGTGCCATCACGGTTGCCCGGGCAAATAATCATTCCGTCAGGAGTTGGATTTACGTCATATGACCCCATTAGGGAAACGGTGTCTCCATCTCTTGTATACCAGCTGGCTAAAAACATATCGGTTACATCTATGGTATGATTTGCGTTAAGGTCAAGGTAATACTCAAACCTAACGGAATCTCCGACACCGCAATTACATATCCATCCAAGTGTATCTCCCTGAGTTTCTGTGGTCGCAGAAGTGTCCCCGTTGACCACAAATTTAAAATAAGTAGTAGTCGCATTTACATTTGTACCCCATAATACAAGTGCCGTTCCAACTACCGATACCAAACTTCTAACAAATTTGTGCATACGCACCTCCTTTTATTTCGTAATACGCTAATATATAAGGAATTTTTTGTCAAATAAAAACTTACACAGGAGAGTTTGTACTTTTTATTTGTGGTAGGTCAGACATTCTTTTCTGACAGCTTGTATACAGACTTTTATGGCAAGTCTGTTTGCCTGTCCACTTTGTTAGATTTGTGGAAAATCCGCCTGAGGCGGACTCCTGCCCTTGAGTCTTTTGCTGTGATTTTGGTAGGTTGCTCCCACCTTTGATATATTTTGTATGGAATATTTGTCCGCCAGTTTTCTTGAGGACGCCTGTTTCTAATCTTTCACAGTTCATTTTTTCTCCTTTTATCATTTCAAATATCATAAATGAAGGTATTCTTTGGTGTTTAGCTAATTTGGGGAATTTTTTTACTTGCTCATTTGTTGGAATTGGTTCATACAATTTTGAAATAAAAAGTCCTGCTTTTGCGAACGGATTTATATAATCAGCAAGAGTGCGGTGGAAAAACGTTATTTGACCTAAGTTGTATTTGCCTGCTCCTAAAGTAAATTCAAGATTTTGTTTTTCCCTTTTGGAATAATTATCAACGCCGCGATATTGGTAATCGCCCTCTTTTATCCGCCATACGTGTCCCGGCATAGTGGTAAAATAGGGATGAGGAATAGAAAATATAAATTTCCCTTGTTTTTTTAATACTCTATGAACTTATTTTGCAACAGGGAAAAATTTCTCCATATCCATTATTGCCATAAATGACACGACAATATCAAAATACGAATCTTTTAACACTTTCATCTTCCCGTCATCACTGCAATAATATTTTATCCCCAGTGATTTTTCTTTTTCGGATTTTTGAGCTAACTCAATCATCTTATAAGAACCGTCTATGCCTACAAGCTCACGAACACCTTTTTGAGCCAATATTCTGGTGTTATATCCTTCGCCACATCCTAAGTCTAAAATCCTTATAATCTTGGTATAGAAACTCGTAGGTAGGCAATCCCTGAAAAATAAATCTATTCAATGTCTTAATCCGTGTTCATCCGCAGCTAATAATTCTATCTGTTTTTTTTTGTAAATCTGCGTCCTAAAAAGAAAAGGGCGATGTGTCCATCGCCCTCCCTTTTGTTTGAAACAAATATCAGTTACTTAAAAATTACTGCTTTTCCTGTTAAATTCACAGTCCCATTATTAAATCTGCAAAAATACATTCCTACCGAAACTTCTTTCCCGCTATTATCTTTCCTATCCCATCTTATAGTAGAATTAGGAGCTAAAGAAAAAGACTTTACTACTCTTCCGGTTAAATCTTGAATCTGTAAGTCTCCGGCAGTTTTCACTCCTTTAACACTGATCATCATAGCGATTTTAAACGGATTAGGAGATAATACTAATGCGGGAGTTTGCTCTGTTGATTTCCCATTCTCTTCTTCTATTGCTAATAAACACGAATCTATCCAGGCTATAATTTGTGCTTCACAATAACTTACACATCCGTGAAATATTATACCGTTTGGTCTAACAACATAATTAATAGGAATTGTTCCGTTTATATTATATTGATAAGATGCTGCACCATCCCCATCTGCCAAAAAGAGAGCACTATTACCTCTTGCATATTGTTTCATAGAATTTGCATCTACTTCTATGCCGGTTGCAATTACCCTCAACTTTGATGTTCCGTATTGGTCTTGTATGACTCCCAACCTTGGAAGTTCAGTTAAACATGTCCCTCAACTGGGTTTCCAAAAATTAAGCCAGATTACTTTACCGGCGAAGTCAGAAACCGAATGACTAACCCAGTTAGTATCCGGAAGCGTGAAATCTATGAAAGGATCTCCTCCCCGAGGAAATGCAAAACATGATGACGCCATAATCATCATGTATCCTATCAAAACAAATTTCTTCATTTTCCCCCCTTTTTCTCTTTTATCTTTATTAATATAATATTTTTTCTTAATTGTCATTATATGAACATAATTTTCTTTTTTGGCAAGTAAAAAATTAAAAAATTTGCTTTTTCTTACGAATTCCTGTCTATTGCAGACAGTCGATGGAAACCATAAAATAAAGAGTGGGACACAGATATACGCAGACAAAAAGGATTAAGAGTTTAGAAAATAAATTCACTCAAAACTACAGAGAGCTGTTTTCTTCTTTTTTGCAGGACATTTGTTCTACCCTGCTCATCCACACAAATCTGCGTCCTAAAATTTTCTGTTCGCCGTTTTTTTCAACATTCAAACTTTCTAATCTCCATTTATTACCCTAATCGCAATATATTGATAAATCTAAACAAGACCACTATATATAGGAAAAAGATAGGTGTTTATTGAAAAACACGTTTTTTGAATCACTCATTAATCGAGCTTTTCGAGGATGGAAATTAAAAAAATGCCAAAATTCAATTTAAATAAAAAGAGACGATATAAATATATCAAATTATAAAAAAAAGAGCTTAAATCAAATTTTTTATAATCTGTTTTGTGAAGAAACCTTTATTGAAAGGTTTTATGGATTGTTGTGTAAGTGGCAAGAGTAATTATTCTTTTATAGCACGGCTTTAAATCAAATTATTTAACTCTTTAATCTTTTGTTCTGCTTCTCTTGATAGGTTTTTGGGGATATCTATATAGACTTCTACCAGTTCATCACCTCTTCCATAGCCATTTAATACCGGCATTCCTTTGCCGTGCAGCCTAAAAACTTTTCCCGTAGGTGTTCCCCTGGGAATGGTTAACAATACCTTGCCGTCTATGATTGGGACTTCAATGCTACCACCAAGCGTAGCTACAGGAAAAGATATAGGTACTTTTAGTATCAGATTATTATTGTCTCTTTTTAATACGGGGTCTTCTGTCTCTTCTATTACGACAATTAAATCACCAGCGGGACCTCCGTCACTTCCTGCATTCCCTTGTCCTTTTAAAACTATATAATTTCCTTCTTTTACACCTGCGGGGATTTTAACCGATACGTTTGAAACTTTTTCTGTTTTCCCTTTGCCTTTACATTCTGCACAAATTTTTTCTACCGTTTTTCCTCTTCCACGACAGGCATTGCAGGTCGTTATGTTTACCATTTGTCCGAATATGGAAGAAACCGTTCTCCTTATCTGACCTGTTCCTTTGCACGTATTGCAGACTCTATCTCCGGTTCCGCCAAAACCTTTGCATACGGGACACGCTTCATACCTTCTGATTCTGATTTCTTTCGTTACTCCTTTGTATATTTCCTGTAATGTGAAAGTAACTCTTAGTTGAACGTCCTGCCCTCTGATACCGCCTCTGCCTCTCCCCATACGCCTGCCAAAAATGTCTT
>JAQTXJ010000100.1:5155-7417 GCA_028688815.1 bacterium
ACTATGTCATTTAAGTCTTCCTGATGTGTAAAATTATCCCAGGTAAATCCACCTGGACCAAACTGTGAATCTACACCCTCATGCCCACGCATATCGTATATTTGTCTTTTGTTTTGGTCTATAAGGACTTCATACGCTTCGGAAACTTCTTTGAACTTCTCTTCTGCTGTTTTCTTGTCCTTCTCGGTGTTCATATCCGGATGGTACTTGCGGGCTAACTTCTTATATGCTTCTTTTATCTGCTCCGGCGTAGCCTCACGTGAAATCTCAAGAATTTCGTAATAGTCTCTTTTTGTAGCCATATCAGTATCTTAATTAAAAATCAAAAGTTTTTACCGGAAGCAGTACGAAAAAATATCCCATTTCAATTATATCTCGCTATGCATAGAGTGTTTTTATCCGTTAATTCCAAAATCCGAAATCCCCAATCAACATTCTTTAGTTGATAACTCCTTACATATTTGATAACGTTTTTATCAAAAAGATTCAACAATAACTCAATAAGTTATAATCAAAATAAGATTTTGTCAAAACAAAAAATCAAAGATATCTTGACATTTTTTTTTGATATACTAATGTTTACAAATAATCACTAGATATGGTAGGCAAAAGAGTGTTACTACATATATGTTGTGCCCCTTGCGCTACTGTTGGGATAGAAACATTGAAAAATGAACTGTGTGAAATAGAGGGTTACTTTTTTAACCCAAATATTTACCCTAAAGAAGAATACCAAAAAAGATTGCAATCTACTGAAAAACTATCAAAAATGCTTGATATTGGTTTAATTACAGATGAATATAATCCGGAAGAGTGGAAAAAGGCAGTCAAAGGAATGGAAAAAGAAAAGGAAGGCGGGCGGAGATGTACACAATGCTTTAGGTTTAGACTGGAAGCCGCCGCCCAAAAAGCCAAAGAAAAGAACATACCGAACTTCACAACTACGCTTACTTTATCTCCTTATAAAAACGAAAAACTAATCAACTCTATCGGACAAGAAATAGGGGAGAGGCGTAATATAAATTTCATAAAGTATGACTTTAAGGAAAATGGTGGTTTTCAAAAAAGTATTACACTATCAAAACAGTATGATATTTATAGACAGTCATACTGTGGGTGTGAATTTGGAAAATTAGTATGAAAACAAATTGGCTTCTAAAAGAAATTTTGGATTTGAGTGAGGCAACGAACATAGCTAATAGGTTGAATATAGAAAAAACGACTGCGGAACTGGCAATGAGTAAAAATTACAGAACTCCGAATGAGATTTACGGTTTTCTTAATCCGGAACTTAGTAATCTTCATGATCCATTCTTGTTTTCTCAAATGGAAGTAGCTGTTGAAAGAATAGTAAAGGCAGTTAATGCAAAAGAGAAAATTCTTATATATGGGGATTATGATGTTGACGGAACAACAGGAACTGCATTTTTATATCACATATTAAAAAAGATGGGTAATGTCCCGGATTTCTATATCCCGAATCGCGTAACTGAAGGATATGGGTTAACAGAAATAGGTGTTGAGTATTGTTTAAAATCTTATGCAAACTTAATAATAACCGTAGACTGTGGTATGGGCGCAGGAGAGAGAGTTAAGTTGTTACAGGCTAATGGAAAAGACGTAATTATCATTGACCACCATGAAGGAACTGGAGAAATATTGCCGGCGGTTGCAGTGATTAATTCCAAGATTGAAAACTACCCTTTCAGAGAACTGTCGGCTTGCGGTATAGTATTTAAACTTGGACAGGCAATCTTTGAAAGAACCAAAATGGATAAAGAGGAGTTGTGGGATTATTTAGACTTAGTTGCCCTTGCTACGGTATGTGATGTAACTCCCCTAATAGATGAAAATAGAATATTCGTAAAAGAAGGTTTAAAGGTTTTATCAAAGACAAAAAATATAGGGCTGCAAAAGTTAATGGAAAAAACAAGACTTAGTGGCCAAAAGTTAAGCCCATACCAACTGGGGTTTATTTTGGGACCACGGATAAATGCAAAAGGAAGATTGGGAGATGCAAAAGAAACAGTAAATTTATTCACGACTCAAGATGGGGAAGAGGCAGCTAAAATTGGACAGGCATTAGAAAACGAAAATAACGAAAGACAAAAAATACAAAAACAAATCGTCCAGGAAGCAGAACAGGAAATTAAAGATGTATCCGAGGTTATCATAATTGCAAAAGAAGGGTGGCATCCTGGAGTAATAGGTATTGCTGCTTCCAAACTTGCGGATAAGTTCTATAGACCGACAATGCTTATC
>JAQTXJ010000023.1 GCA_028688815.1 bacterium
GTAATTGATGGATTAAAAAGGGATTTATGGGGAGAGAACGAAGAACTGTATTTTCCGGTTCATGAAATTCACGCAACAAACAATCAGAAATTACATCTGGAAATACTATTAAACGAATCCGATGAGTTAAAATGGGTTTTCAGAAGAAACAAGAATATAAAGAGAGATATTAGCGATATTGGCTTAAGATATAATAATGAAATACCCTATCTTTCCCCTGAGATAGTCTTGCTTTTTAAGGCTAAATCAACTAAGAAAAAGGACGATGCTGATTTCAGAAATGTTCTAAGGTTTATGCAACTGACAAGTATTGAATGGTTAAAGGAATCTTTAGAGATTTGCTATCCTAATCATCATTGGCTGGGAGTTTTGTACAAATATTGAATAATAAATTACAAAAATGAATAATTTAGAGGAACTTTATGATGGGTTCGAAGAAAAGACATTAAGTAACATATGGGATCAAACAAAAATTGAACCCGGGGCAGTAGAAATCCAGTCAGATATTGTACGGGAAGGAAAAAGAGCGATAAAGATTACTATTCACAAAGGGGATCGTATTCAGCCAGGATATGGAATAGTCAAAACAAGTGAACGTGATGAGTTGGTAGAACGAAAAGAACTTGGGCCAAAAGAAGGCAAAAGTTATAGTTATTCCTTTAGCATTTATATTCCTAAAGATTTTCCAATAGTCCCTACTCGATTAGTTTTAGCTCAATGGAAACAAAGCGACGAAAATAACACTGCTACAGTAATTAATCCGATTCTTGCTTTACGATATCAAAACAGAGAATTATATATAACCTTACAAACAACTGAAAAAAGTATACGTTTGTTTCAAACCAAAGAAGAAATAAGAGGGCAGTGGATAGACTATGTATTTCATATAAAATTTACACGCACAGAATCCGGTTTTGTAAAGGTATGGATGAATGGAAAAGAAATTATTAATTATACAGGTATAACTGCCTATTCCGAAAAGTATAATTACCTGAATCCGGGACATGTTTATTTCAAGATGGGGCTTTATCGAGACCAGATGGACGAACCTATGACTATTTATTTCGATGAATATCGCAAAAGCCAATTATCTGCAGGACAAACAAAGTTAAGGGGATAGAAGATTACAAAAAGGAGAAAAATGGCAAACAAAAAGGATTGGTATGACCGGGAGGAGTTCTGGAAAACTTTTAAGTCATCTATGTTTAGCGCTAAAAAGCGGGAAGAGGCATCCAAAGAGGTTGAAGATATTATTTCATTACTTAAGATTCGTCCGAAAAAACATATACTTGACCTTTGTTGTGGAGTCGGAAGACATTCAATAGGGCTGGCAAAACATGGTTTTAATGTAACAGGTGTGGATAGGACAGCATTGTATCTTGAAGAAGCGCGTAAAAGAGCAAAAGGGTTAAAATTAGAGTTTATCCAAAACGATATGAGGAACTTCTGTCGTCCAGGGGCTTTTGACGGCGCAATATGTATGTTTACATCGTTCGGATTCTTTGATGACCGGAAAGATGACCGCAAAGTTGTAGAAAACGTTTATAAATCGCTGAAACCTAAAGGGAAATTTATTATAGAAACTATGGGAAAAGAGATTCTTGCTCGTATTTTCCGTGAGCGTATGTGGAGCAGAGGAGAAGACGGTACAATTTTTATGCAAGAACATAAAATAATTGATAACTGGGAAAAGATAGAAAACAAGTGGATAATAATTAAAGGCAAAAAGAGGACGGAATTCGATTTTTCGCTCAGGTTATATTCGGGTGTTGAGTTATCGCAACTATTGAAGGAGTGCGGTTTTAAGAAAGTAGAGGGTTACGGTACCCTTGATGGCACTCCGTATGACCAGAATGCACAGAAGTTGGTAACAGTAGCGGAGAAAACATAATGGACAAACTAACTGAATACTATTCCAAGCGTGTTAAAGAGATGGAAAATTATTACGAATCTATTTATCACAGGGATGAGCCTGTAAGGCAAGGCGAGCAAAGAGACATTACAAAGGCAATAAGGAAATACTTTTCTGGAAGAAAGGTTCTTGAAATTGCCTGCGGAACAGGGTATTGGACGACTTTTTTATCTGAGGTGGCGAAAAGTATCGTGGCTGTCGACAGCAGTGACGTGGTTTTAACATCTGCGAAGTCAAAAACCTATAAATGCAAGATAACTTTTCGAAAAGGGAATGCTTATAAATTACCCTTTACAAAAGGAGAGTTCGACGGCGGACTTGCAAATTTTTGGTTTTCCCACATTCCAAAGAGCAAGATAAAGCCCTTCTTAAATAATTTCCACAGAGCACTTAAAGATAAAGCCATAGTTTTTATGTGCGATAATATATTTAACGAAGGCGTTGGAGGGAAATTGATTAACGGCAGAAAGGGCGACAATAATACCTACAAGATAAGAACTCTTGAAGATAACAAAGAGTATAAAATATTGAAAAATTATTATTCTGAAAAACAAATCGTAGATATTTTAGGAAAAGACGTAAGTATTGTCGATATATATTTTGGCAAGTGCTTCTGGTATGTATGTTATGAAGTGAAGAGGAACAAGGATAAAAAATTATGACAACATTAAATTTAGGTTTTTTTGCTTCACACGGTGGAACTAATATGCAGGCAATAATAACATTGGGAATACAATGATATTAAAAAATCAGAGAACAAAAATTCTATCAATCTCATTGCCTGAATATACTATAGATAAAAAGCCGGACTATATGGTTATAGGACCAAAAGTTGACAGAATAATAGAAGAGAATTTTAATAATCATCAGCTTGCAATTCGCGGTATCGGAATGGTAGACCATCCTGAATATAATTTGGATGAACTTGTAGAGATAATTTATAAATTAGGGACTGACAAGTATGACCCAAAAGTGTTTTACTTGACAGGGGGTATTCAATTCGTCTTGATATTCTTATGATATACGACCTATTGCAATTAATACAAGCAAAGAAAGTAAAAGAATATAAAGGAGACGTTACACCTGTAGAAGCACGTTTTGAGCCATTTATACTGAAATTTCGCAACCCTGAATTAAAAAAGGATGCTTTACTAGGGATTATAAAATTATTAAGTAATTATGAAAACATTTAGTTTAGCAAAGCCTGCAGGAATTATTTTTGACCTTGGAAACAAATTAGTCATCGGTTCGACTGGAGATGTCGGATGGCAAAACGTGCTACGACACATAGGATACCGGGTATCCCTGAAAAAGATAAGAGGAGCAATGAAAACGGCAGAAACGAAATTACAAAAAACCAGTTACCGGAAAACTATAAGGAAGGTATGAATAAATTCTGGACCATTTAAAGCCCATTGCTTTTTGCGCTTTATCCCCGGTCATACCTATTTTTCCCAAAACAGTTCCAAAAGCAGAGAGGGTACCATCAATGGAACCTTTTGCGGTAATCAACCTGCCGGGAGTACGTGCTAAGGGATGTATTCCCATTGCGAGGAATTTCTTTTGAGTTTTTTCATCCAGTCTTGCCTAGCCGGTTTTTATTACTTTGTAGTCAGGGATGTTAGGTTTCTTTTTATTGTTCATAGTTTTTTCCTCGAGCTATTACATGCAGGACCGAGAGAAAAGGACTCTAAAAAAATAGGAAAATACTTCACCGCAGAAAACAAAAAATCAACCACCCCACTTACCGCTACGGCGGAATCTACGACCACCGCCTGAGCGGGGTCTTTGACTTTCGCCGTGCCTCCGAGAGGCAGACGGAAATAACAAACAACAATAATGGCTTCAACCTACCCGACTTGCAAAGGAAAAGGGCGAATGTCCATTCGCCCCTAAAACAGAGAGGTTCTCCTCCAAAAGGAATGGCGGACAAGTTCTCCCGATAAATCGGGATCAGAATGCCCAGCATAGCTGGAAAGGGCTTGCTATAACTTATTGTAACGAAAAACAAACAATAGAAAATAGCGAAAAAATAAAGAAGTAGGAAAAAACACAAATTGAATTTGTGCCTACAAACTAATTATTCAGAGATGGAAGAACAGAACGGAGGGCAAGAAAGTGGGGCAGAAAAAGAAAGAACAAGCTACTATTTAAAAGTTGACATTTATTCAAAAAGTAGTAATTTTTTCACCTAAATGCAGACTGGACTGATAGAAAAGCTGAAAGAAGCTGAAAAGAGATTGAACGAAATCAACGAGTATCTTTCCTCTCCTGATGCCACAAAAGATATGAATAAGTTCGTTTCTCTTTCCCAGGAAGCGAATGGTCTTACTGAAGCCGTCAGAATTTGGGAAAGGTATCAAGTCGTAGAAACAAAGATTTCCGAAGACAATAAGGTTTTATCTTCTAATGATGATGAGTTAAAAGCCCTTGCTAAAGAAGAAATTGCCGAACTTGAAACTGAAAAAGCTGGTATCCTGAAAGAAATAATTGATTTTTTTACTCCTAATGACCCGAATGATTCCCGCAATGCAATAATGGAAATAAGACAGGGCGCGGGTGGCGACGAAGCTTCTATTTTTGCAGGTGATTTGTTCAGGATGTATCTTAAATACGCTGAAAGCAAACGATGGCAAGTTGATATTATGTCAAACCACTCAACTGAAATTGGCGGTATAAAAGAAGTTATATTTAATGTAAAAGGTAAAAACGTATATAAATTCCTGAAATATGAAAGCGGAACACACAGGGTGCAAAGAGTCCCGAAAACCGAATCTAGCGGAAGAATACATACTTCTACTGTTACAGTAGCTGTTTTACCTGAAGCCTCTGAAATAGATGCAAAAATTAATCCCGAAGACATAAGAATTGAGACTTATAGAGCTGGAGGACATGGCGGGCAGAATGTAAATAAAGTTGAATCTGCGGTAAGACTTATATATATCCCGACTAATTTGATTGTAACTTGCCAGGATGAACGTTCCCAATTACAAAACCGCGAGCGCGCTATGAAAATATTATATGCAAAAATTTACGCCGAAGCGGCAGAAAAACATCATTCCGAAATTCAAGCTACAAGAACCCAACAAATAGGGTCAGGCGACAGGTCTGAAAAGATAAGAACTTATAATTTTACACAACAAAGAGTTACCGACCACAGGATAAACCTTTCCCTGCACAAACTCGATATGATACTTAATGGAGATTTAGATGAGTTTATAACCGCACTACAAGATGAAAATAGAAGAAGTATTGAAACAGGTAACACAAACCCTAAAGAATAAAGGCTTTGAAAGTCCCCAAACAGAAGCAGAAATAATAACCGGCTATGCCCTGAAGATAGATAAAGTAAATCTTCATACCCAGCATAACAGAATTATTACCGACAATGAAGCGCAAACCATAACCAATCTTTTAGAAAGGCGGCTTAAACACGAACCCCTTCAATACCTGACTTCCAGGGCTTTTTTTTATGGACTGGAGTTTATTATTGAGCCCCCGATACTTATTCCCCGCCCTGAAACGGAAACTTTAATCGAAACTATCTTAAAGATGGCAAAAGATATTTCCAGCCCTAAAATCGTTGAGATAGGTACAGGAAGCGGGATAATTGCAATTACACTTCTGAAACATTTACCTTCTGCAATAGTATACGCGACAGATATAATTAAACCAACATTAGCACAAAGGAATGCCAAAATACACAGTGTAAATAATAGGGTGCATTTTATAGAGGCTGATTTATTGAGCGCAATAAATATACAAGCAGATTTCATAGTATCAAATCCTCCTTATATACCAACATCAGTTATACCGACATTACAGGAAGAAGTAAGGACGTTTGAGTCAAAGTTAGCCTTGGACGGCGGGAAAGACGGGTTGTCTGTTATTCGGAAGATTATAGAGAATGCTCCGGAACATCTAAATGAAAACGGTGTTCTTATATTAGAATTTTCTCCTGAACAAAGGGACACATTGGAACAAGAGGCAAAAAAACGGTTTAAGAATATAGAATTCATAAATGACTTATCCGGTAAAACAAGAGTAGTTGTTTGCAGGGATAGTCAATAGAAAGGATAGATAAAAGCACTCCGCCAAGACGGAGTAATTGTGCGACCGGAGACAAAGTAGATAAAGAGCATACTCACCTGATTTTATCCATGAATTAAGGCAAATAAACAACAAAACAATTGATAACAACAAATAATAGAAAGCAGGGGCCACAGAGTAGATAGAGGACACAGAGAATACATACTCCACAATTACTTATTTACCTTAGAAAAAAGTTGACATTAGTGTTAAAATAGTATAGGTATTCAACCTAAAATGAGAAATAAAATACAATTTAAAAATATACTAGCGATTTTTCTTATGATTGTTTGTTTTTCAAATATTTTAAGGGCTCAACCCGAGGAAATGGAAGATATTATTTATCTTAAAAATGGGACAATTTTGCATGGTACGATAATTGAGCAAATTTTAAATGTATCTACAACAATTGAAACGGAAGATGGAAAAGTTTTTATCTTCAAAGCAGATGAAATCGGTGAAATTATTAGAAGACAACTTAAAACAGATAAAACAATTCCTAAAAATAAAATAGGTGATGCAATAAGGGATGCTCGTGAACTTGCTCGTAAAGATACCAGTGGAAAACAATGGGGTTGGTATTTAAGTTCCTGTATTTTCCCGCCCAATATTGTACTTGCTTGTTATCTGCCTCCTTCTAATCCACCAAAAGAAAAATTAATTTATACGTCTTCAGATTTTGTAAATAGTTATACAGAATGTTATAGAGATAGAATTAAAAAGGAACGAATTCGGGATGCTATAGATGGTGGACTTCTTGGTAGTATTATCATCATCACTGTTTGTATAATAACATCTACCAATTGAACAAAACGAAATATAGGTAGTAACCACGAAATTTCACAGATTATCACTATGCCAGATAGACCTTCTACCCCAAAAATTGACAGAAAAAGAGCCAGGGAAGCAAGCACAAAAAGAACGAATCCCCATAATCTTTGAATATTTTAACAACAATTGCTAGGATGTTTATCATTTTATAAATTTTTGTTCAAGTTGGCACAAATATGGCATAGATTTTTCACATCCTTTAATTAATAATTTTATAAAGCAAGACATTATACATATAGTTTTAATATTATTGACTTTTTATTGACATTTTGCAAATTTAGTATTAATGTAGCGTTATAGAATATATAAAGAGGTACGAGTGGATTTTAATATTTTGAAAGGATATAAATATTTCTTTATTTTTTTTATCCCTTCCCTCCTTTTTTGTGATAAAATTTATGTGGCTAATAGTGGAAGTGCCACAGTATCAGTAATTTCAAGTAGTACTGATATCGTAATTGCTACTATTCCCGTTGGTCCAGGGACTCGCGATATAAAATGCTCCCATAATGCTAATAGAGTCTGGGCAACAAATGCTAATTCAAATACTGTAAGCGTAATAAACCCTGTTTCCTATGTCGTAACTAATACTATTAGTGGATTTAATTGCCCTGACGGACTTGATTTTTCATTAAGCGATGATACTTGTTATATCGCAAATTTGGCAGCTGATAATATAGCAGTAACTAATGCTAATTCGTTTACAATTTTAACCACAATCCCTACAAGTAGTGACCCTGTAAATCCCAACACATTACCTAATGGTATGTATTCATATGTGCCCTGTCAAAGCAGCAATAAGGTTACCGTGATAAATCTTAGCACAAATTCTGTTTTGACAAATATATCCGTAGGTGGTGTTCCGCAAGAAGTTGCCTTTAGTGGGGACAAAGCTTACGTATCTAATTATTCTTCTGATAATCTTTCTGTTATTCAAACTTCTACACATACTGTAACCGGGAATATAACTACAGGTGATGGACCTGTAGGCATATGCGCTACTTCTGATGGTTCTAAAATTATTGTAACTAATATGAATGAAGGTTCTATTTCAATTATAGACCCGACAGGTGATACAGTGATAACTAAAATTACAGTTGGACAACAACCTCGTGGAGTAACTACTACTTCTGATGGGGAAAAGGCTTATGTAACTAATTGTTCCAATAATACAGTAAGTGTAATAGACCTTTTGTCCTATACTGTCATTACTACAATACCTGTTGGAAACAGCCCTGATGGAATAGACTGTTTACCAAAATCAGGGGGAATTAATGAAAAAGAATGTTTTGAGTCTTATATACAATGCGTTCCAAATCTCTTTTGCAATAGAACAAAAATTCAGTATAGTATTTTCAAAGAGTCCTATATTAAATTAAGTATTTATAATTCTATCGGAGAAGTAGTAGCTATTTTGGTTAATAAGATACAAAAAGCAGGAAGATATAGTATAATTTGGGAACCAAGAGATTGTAGATGTGGAATTTATTTTTACAAGTTCCAAATAAACAATCAATATAAAAGAGGTAAAATGATTTTTATAAAATAATCTAATAAAATCAGGGTAATATAAAATTCCTTTGTACCCCGAACTTCGTTTAGGATAAAATCTCCTAAGAACTACACCCAAGAAGTTGTAAACAATTTGTAGGTTTTTTCAGCACGCTGTCATTTTTACTTGACAATTTCAATGAATATCAATAAATTACAACACTAATGCAATTTATAAAAGCTTATTCTGGCGAGAATGACTTCATTATCATTGATGCTCGTAAAGAAAAATTACCGGAAAATTTAGGCAAACTTATCCCCCGTATTGCAAACAGACACAAAGGTGTTGGCGCTGACGGTGTCATTATTATTGAAAAAAGTAAAACTACAGATTTTAAACTCCGATACTTTAACCCTGACGCTACAGAATACAGTGTTTGCGGTAACGGTTCCTTATGCGTTATGCTTTATGAAAACAGCCCAAAAATTAAATTTACTACTGATGCAGGAGTATTCAAGGGTGGCATTAAGGATAATAAAGCTTTTGTTCAGCTTCCAAAACCTAAAAATATTATATTAGATTTTTACCTGACTATTGGGGATAAAAAAGAAGAACTAAATTTCGTAGATGTTGGTGTTCCTCATACCATATGTTTTGTTGAAGATGTTGAAGATATAGATATTAATAAATTAGCTAAACCTATAAGATTTCATACATATTTCAGGGAATCCGGAACTAACGTAAATTTTGTCCAGATAGTAAAAAGAAATGAAATTATCGTAAGAACTTATGAAAGAGGCATAGAAGGCGAGACTGATTGTGGTTCTGGGAGTTGCTCTGCTTCTATTGTAGGCTGGATGAAAAAGAAATTAGACTCTAATATCAAGGTTACTACAAGAGGCGGTGTTTTAGAGGTAGAAATAAAAAAAATAAATGACGTTACATTATACGGAAATCCAAAAATCGTTTATAAAGGAAATTTCACAGAATCTTAGGGGGATAAATGAAGAAAGTAGATTCATCTGATATAAGAAATATCGTATTGCTTGGCCATGCAGGTTCAGGTAAGACAACTTTTGCGGAAGCTATGATGTTCAATGCAGGCGTAACTTCAAGAATCGGCAAGGTTGAAAACGGTACTTCTATGTTTGACTATACAACGGATTCTATTGACAGAAAAAGTTCCATAAACTTAAGTTTAGCATGGTTTGAATGGAAAAACAAATATTTGATAAATATAATTGACACACCGGGATATGATGATTTTTACGGCGACGTTATTACAGGAGCAAGAGCTTCAGACATAGCTGTTTTAGTAGTAAACAGCTGTTCGGAAAGGTTAGAACTCGGAGCAATGAAGGCTAAAAAACTTGCAGATTCTCTTAATATTCCAATTGTAATATTCGTTAACCAGCTTATGAAAGAAAACGCAAACTTTGACAGAGCACTAAATCTTTTAACTTCATTATTTGGGAAAAGTGTTGCTCCCATAACTGCTTACGAATCAGGCAAAGTGGTAAACACGCTTGAAACGGACAGCCTTTACAAATCAACAGCTATTGAAGCAATAGCAGAAGTAGATGATGCGCTTACCGAAAAATACTTAAGTGAACAGGCTTTTTCTCCAGAAGAAATAAATAATGGTATATTAATAGGGGTCAGAAACAGAAAACTTATCCCCCTATATGCCGGGGATGCATATAACAACGTTGGGGTTAAAGAATTGCTTGATTCTTTTGCATTTTTACCTTCACCTGCGGAAAGACAGGAGGCAAAAGAACCAGGATTAAGCGCATTAGTATTCAAAACGGTAGTTGACCCACATTTAGGTGATTTGAGATATATAAGAGTCTTTTCGGGTAGTATTGAACCTGGCGCAACAGTATATAATTCCAACAAGAAAGCAGATGAAAAATTAAACCAGCTTTATGCGATTAAAGGCAAAGACAGGGAAGAAGTCCCGACCGGTTTAGTTGCCGGAATGATTGGAGCCATTGTCAAACTGAAAAATACCCAAACAGGAGACACTTTAGCCCAAAAAGATAAGCAAATAATTTTCCCGGCTTTTGAGTTTCCACCTTACCAAACGAAAACGGCTATTGTTCCAAAAACCAAGAAAGATGAGGAAAAGATATCTAACGGACTTGCAAAATTACGTGAAGAAGACCCTTCTTTTAATTCAACTTTTGACCCGGAAACAAAACAAACCATTCTTACCGGTATGGGTGAAGTTCATATTAACGTCTTGCTTGGCAGACTGAAAAACAGATTTGGAGTGGATGTATTACAGGAAAAACCAAAAATTCATTACAGGGAAACGATATCACGAGCAGTTGAACAACAGGGAAAATATAAACGCCAGACGGGTGGGCACGGACAATACGGAGATTGCTGGGTCAAATTTGAGCCGCTCGAAAGAGGCAAAGGATTTGAATTTGTTGATGGGATAACTGAAGGCAGAATTCCAAGAAGATTCATTCCTTCCGTAGAAAAAGGCTTGCGTGAAGCAATAGAAAAAGGAATTTTGGCCGGATTTCCAACTACGGACCTCAGAGCGACGCTTTATGACGGTTCTTATCATGATGTAGATTCTTCGGATATTGCTTTTAAGATTGCCGCAAACATAGCATTCAAGGAAGGACTAACTAAGGCAGGAATTACATTGATTGAACCTATAATGAGGGTAGAAATTCTTGTCCCTTCCGAGTATATGGGTGACGTTATGGGAGACATTTCTTCCCGCCGTGGTAAAATAGAACAAACGGAATCCGTAGATACATATCAAAAGCTTTTTGTTCTTGTTCCTGAATCCGAATTATACCAATTCTCTACAACTCTTCGTTCCCTGTCACAAGGAGCAGGGACTTTTACTCAAACATTCTCGCATTACGAAGAAGTACCTAGAGAAACTCAGGCAAGGGTTGTGGAAGAGTATAAACGAGAACCGGCAGAGGCAGAATAAACTTTCTGAACTTAACCGTCTTTCAATAAAATCGGAAAAATATTGTAGTTATTTATTAAAAAATGAGAATAGAGACTAAACACAATTTAACAAATGAAGAAACGTATAAAAGGATAAACGGTTTATTCTCGGGTTTACAAAAAAGATATGCCGATAATATAAGTAACCCACAAATAAAGTGGAATACAGCTCATACTCAAATGGATTTCACTATGGAAATTATGACACTTGCAACTAACGGGACTGTTTATTTGAAAAAGAGCCAGGTCGACTTAGATGTGAAAGTTCCTGCTATAGCAAAGGTGTTTAGCGGGCAAATTGAGAGTATGATTAGAGAAGAATTAGAAAAGATACTTTCGTGACTGTTGAAGAAAACCCCATAGAACAATTTTTACAACATAGATTTCCCAATAAAATTTACTATTGAATTACATTGGTATAATATTATTATTTTGGGTAACCGATTGTTTGTGCGATAACTGCCAATTGTTCCGGTCGCAATTTCAATATACCTGATATTTTTTCTTTATCGATAGAGGCACGAACAACAACGGCAAGATTGGCAGACGCACAATATAAATAAACATTTTCCGAGCAATGTCCGGCATCTAATGCGGCATACATAACTTGCTTTTCCCGTTCCTTAGAAAACTCAAACTTAGCAACATCGGAAACATATATGAGATTTAGCGGCGCTGTAGCCACAAAATCCTGCATACCTGTATCTTTACGATAATCCCCGGAAATAACAGGAATGAGTTCATTCTGTTTGGCATCATACAGGTATACCCCTTCTTTCAATACTACATAAATATCTATATCCTGTTTATTACGTGCGGATGGACTTGTTCTGTTGCCATTTTCAGGTCTGTTAATTCCGTTCGCACACCAGAGCAAATTGGACAGGTCTTGCAAACTGAGTTCTTTATCCGAAAATTCCCTGCTGCTTTTTCTTTCTTTTACTGTTTGCATAAATAGCTTATCGTTATTTAATGACGCCACAAGAAGCTTTACATTACTCATTTTCCCTCCAATTGTTAATCCGCCTAAGGCGGAAAGAATCATTAATATTGAAATCATTTCCCCCTCCATTTTAACAAAATTGACAAAGTTCGAAATAGTATTTTCAAATCAAGTATAAAAGAGTATTTTTTTATATATTCCATATCTAAAACCAGTTTCTGTGGAAGAATATTATGAAGATAATCCTCATGTAAGTTTTCTTCTTTTAATATGCTTTCTTCTGCCGGAAATTTCAACTGGGCTAACCCCGTTATACCGGGTTTAACATCCAAAACTTTTAACTGTTCTTTATTGTATTTTTCGACATAAAAAGGAGATTCCGGTCTTGGTCCCACAAAACTTATCTCTCCTTTTAATACATTCAAAAGCTGGGGCAACTCATCTATTTTTTTGTTACGTAAGAATTTTCCTATCTTTGTTATACGTGGATCATCACTGTAAGTAATTACCGGACCTTTTTTGCTTGCATCTGGATTCATTGTCCTGAATTTGCAAAGTTTGAACTTTTTGCCTTTTCTACCTACTCTGGTACCACCATAAAAAACAGGTCCTTTTGAATCGGATTTTATTAAAATAGAAACGATAATAAAAATTGGGATACAAAGAATTAATCCGATTAATGAGGTTAAAATATCAAATACTCTTTTCAGCATAAAGATGAAGCATTTCGTTGATTTACAGGTTTATAACCTTTCTAGTTAAAGAAGGTTTATTCTCCCTTTCAAATCTTAAAAAATAGATACCTTTTTTTATTGTTTTTTCGCTAAAATCAATTCCATAATATCCTGTTTTTAACTCATTATTAATAATTGTCTTTATACATCTTCCGGTTAAATCATATAATCTTAAGCTTATTTTTTCCGTTTTGGGAAGCATAAATTTAATGGAAAGGTTTGTTCTAAAAACTGTTGGCGAAACGCTAATGTAAAAGTTACGGGCTTCTCCCCCATCTTCTACTGCACCACTGTTTTTATAAAGTTTTACATCCAGGGTAACGACTTCCCCGTTTTCTACAAGGTCTTTTGTAGAAAATACAACATACCGTTTTTTATCAGAGCATATAAAACTTACATTTCCTGAATCTACATTATGTCCGATTTCAAAAGCTTCTAAAGCTGTTCCATTTTCATAAGCATTAAAATTTGCGGAATCACAAATAAAAAACTCAATATTTTTAGCTGCATCTATATAGTATCCATATTTTTGGAAAGGTGTATAAGAACCTAAGTTTATGGGAAACATAGCGGACCCATGAATTATTTCTTGGTTAACTTTAAAATTTGCCTCAATTTTGTAAAGCTGTGCCGTATCAGGAAAAGTATCCTGGGATATTGTTATAGAAGGCTGATGTCCGGGAAGATTACAAGACCAGTTATAATGTTGTCCTGCAACAGCATAAGATATGATTTTAGTTATCTTATTTGGAGCCGGATAAATTCCTCTTGATATGCCATTCACATTTACATAAAAATTAACCGTATCCGCAAGCAAAAATTCGGCTTTTCCTTCGGAATCCGTGTATTTCCTGTCGGATTCGGCAATTTCTTTTGAAACATCATAATCATAATATTCACTATACACCGATACTTTTGCCCCATCTACAGGTAATCCCGATATATCATTAACAGTAACGCTTAAAGTGCAATATGGTGTATATCTTGGAGTAACATCCCATGTATACCCATCGCCTCTAAAGTTAAATACAGCTCTAAACTCCCAGGTAGGGTTGTTTGACTCATAATGTAAGGTAGAGTTAAGAAAACTTCCGCCCGGTTCCCAGCCTCTCCATTCAGTATCCCACCATTCGTTCCATGTATGGTCTCTTGTAACGTCATAAGGAGCGTTTGTCGGGATTAGCGCCGCTCTTGCTGCAGCTTGAGTCAAGACAGAATGTTCTCCGCACCTCCCCCTATGAAGATGATATATTCTAACAGGCTGACCTGAACGTTCACCATTCCACATATCTCCCGGGAAAGAATTAAAAACCATAATGTCTCTAATCCATTGTGAAACTTTACCAACAGCTCCGTTATTTGGAATAGTATCTATAATATTATTATAAAGAATTTGTTCGCATGCAAGTTGGTCACGCAATATAGGAGAAACATATCCTGCGTATATAGTATCGGTGTCATACCCACCCCATACTGTTTTTTCGGCAGTATCGGAGTAATTAAATAAATAGTCTCTCCAAAAATAAGCAGGGACACCGCTTCCACTTTTGGGGTCTATATAAAAAGGAGCTTCCATTTGAAGAATAGGATGAACGATATCCCAGTAATACCTTTCTTTGGGAATCTCTATTTCCGTAGTATCATAATTATGGTCTGCTATTTTATATTTTGCCGTGGTATAATCCGAATATTCTACAAGCCTGACATAGTCAAGCACACTATCATTTTTATAAATAAGTTTAATGTTATCTACAAATATTTTAGGATCACTTTGGTAATGTTGTAAGACTACAGGGTCTATTCTTGCAATTTCAAATGCAAGTTCATCCGTATAAGGATACGGAGTGGAAAGAATAAGCGTTGCATAAGCAGATTGACAAGCGGCTTCCATACGGGCAAAATTATCCCACAGTGGTATCCTAATCCATTCTGGAGATGCTTCAATTGCCTGCATCGCCAGAGTACTAAGAGTATCCGGCATCACAGGACAAAGTTTTTCGCTGTCAATCTCTACATAATACCGACCTTTACTCTGAATCCTACCATAAAAAGAGCAAGTATCTATAAGATCCCATTTTATTACTGATTTGTCATTTCTTGAAATTATTGTATTAACTTTAGGAGCAGAAAATTTACCCATTTTTACTTTATGCGTCTCATCTCCTGCTATTTCCATTTTTTCAGGGGATTTATACCCCCAGTATTGTCTTGGTTGTATATCAGGAGTTGTTGTAATTATAAGCAATAATAATACCATATACTATAATTATGTACGCATATTAAGCTCTCTGTCAAGTAAAAATCCCTTGGTGTCAAAAAGCTTGACTTCTTTTAAAATATCTGTTTAATTTATTCTTATGTTACCCGATAAAATAATCATTAAGGGCGCAAGAGTTCATAACCTGAAAAACATCAGTCTTGAAATCCCAAAAAATAAACTCGTAATCATTACAGGCCTTTCGGGGTCAGGGAAATCATCGCTTGCATTTGATACGATATATGCCGAAGGTCAACGCAGATACGTGGAATCCCTATCTTCTTATGCAAGACAATTTCTTGGTATAATGAAAAAACCGGACGTTGATTATATTGAAGGGTTATCTCCTGCAATTTCAATAGACCAGCGCGCATTATCCAAAAATCCGCGTTCAACCGTCGCTACCGTCACTGAAATCTATGATTACCTGAGAGTTCTTTTCGCAAGAATCGGAATCCCTTTCTGTCATAAATGTGGAAGACAGGTTACTTCACAAACAGTCGACCAGATTGTTAATCGTATCCTTGAATTCCCGAAAGATACTCAAATCAAGATTCTTGCCCCGGTAATAAGAGGCAAAAAAGGTGAGTACCACGAATTATTTACTAAAATAAAAAGAAAAGGATTTATAAGCATACGAGTCAATGGAAAAATATGCGATATAGACACTCCACCACCACTTGACCGTTATAAAATACATAACATTGAAATTGTCGTTGACAGACTGACCGTTACCCAAGATATCAGGTCCCGTTTGGCCGATTCCTGTGAAATAGCGCTTCATGAGGGAGACGGAATCATTTTTATTCTTGAAGGCAAAGACGAAAAACTTCACATATTCAGCACTAAATTGTCCTGTCCTATATGTGATGTCTCTTATGAAGAATTATCGCCAAGATTGTTCTCTTTTAACTCTCCTTACGGTGCCTGTCAGGAATGTGGCGGGTTAGGAGTAAAATTGGATATCGACCCGGAATTACTAATCGTAAACCCGACTTCAACAATAAATGAAGGCGTGATAGAACCGTGGGGGGAACCAAGAAAAAAACTGCACTGGGAATTAATGGGGCTTTTCTCAAGGCATTCCATTGATAAAAAAATTCTTGACATACCTTATGAGAAACTAAAGGAAGAAGTTAAAAAGTTGCTTATTTATGGGGATGAATATTTTGATGGGGTAGTTCCTTTCTTATTGAGAAAATACAGGGAAACAGAATCGGAATGGGTAAGGTGGGAAATAGGAAGATATATGGTAACTACTCCCTGTCCAAAATGTAAAGGGACAAGGCTAAAACCAGAATCCCTTTCAATTAAAATAAGAGATAAAAATATAAGTGACATTACCAAGCTTACAATAAAAGAAGCTTATAAAGTCTTTGAAGAACTGAAATTAACACCTTCCGAAGAGAAAATAGCTCCTGAAATAATAAAAGAAATAAAGCGAAGGTTGAAATTCCTGCTTGATGTCGGGCTGGATTATCTTACCCTTTCAAGAAATGCAGATACTTTATCGGGCGGTGAAGATGAAAGGGTACGGCTTGCTACGCAAATCGGAGCAGGTTTGACCGGAATACTTTATATACTTGATGAACCTACAATAGGACTACATCAAAGAGACACAGAAAGGCTGGTAAATACCCTAAAACATTTACGAGACGTAGGAAATACCCTTATAGTCGTTGAACATGACCAGTCCACGATTCTTCAGGCTGACTGGATAGTTGATATGGGGCCCGGAGGCGGTGAGACAGGAGGAAAAATCGTTGCCCAGGGAACACCGGAAGACATAATGAGGAGTAGAAACTCATTAACCGGAAAATATTTATCAGGCAGATGTGAAATAGAGAAACCTGAAGTTCGTAGAAAGCCCAAAGAATACCTAGAAATAAAAGGAGCAAAACATAATAACTTAAAATCCATTGATGCTAAAATTCCTTTACATTCATTTACTGCCGTAACCGGAGTATCCGGATCAGGGAAGTCAAGTCTCATAAACGACACCCTTTATCCTGCTCTTGCAAGACATTTCTGGCATTCAAGAGTTGTCCCGGGAGAACACACATCCATACAAAATATCTCTGCAATTGATAAAATCGTAAACATAGACCAATCCCCAATAGGCAGGACACCACGTTCTAATCCGGCCACTTATGCTGGAGTTTTTACTCATATAAGAGAACTATTTGCCCAACTAAAAGAATCCCAGATAAGAGGATATGATATGGGGAGATTTTCTTTCAATGTGCGTGGGGGAAGATGTGAAGCCTGCGAAGGAGATGGTCTTATAAGAGTGGAAATGCACTTTTTAGCGGATATTTATGTTGAATGTGAAGCATGTAAAGGGAAAAGATTTAATCGTGAAACATTGGAAATTAAGTATAAATCTAAAAACATATCTGAAATTCTTGAAATGACCATAACAGAAGCGCTGGAACATTTTAGCGAGATACCTAAGATCGTAAATAAGTTACAACTCCTTTGCGACGTAGGACTTGGATATGTTAAATTAGGGCAATCTGCACCTAAATTATCTGGTGGTGAAGCGCAGAGAGTTAAATTAGCAAAAGAATTATCTAAAATGGCAACAGGAAATACTTTGTATTTATTGGATGAACCCACTACAGGACTACACTTTGAAGACGTAAAGCTATTGCTCGCAGTATTAAATAGACTTGTAAATAAAGGAAATACGGTTGTAGTTATCGAGCATAATCCTGAAGTCATAAAATGCGCCGACTGGATAATTGACCTTGGCCCGGAAGGCGGGAATGCAGGCGGGAAAATAGTCGCCCAGGGAACACCGGAAGATATTGCGAAATGTAAATCCTCATATACAGGACAATTTTTGAAGAAGATTTTAAAATAACGGCTATCTATTATGAAAGTCAATAAACTGAAAAGAAAAACTATTGTAAAAGCAATTGTAGACACTTTGCAACCGTTAGACTTTGTTCAAGCTTTATGGGAAGGTGGCGCAGCAGCATTCAATCGAGTAGATAAATGGAGTGATATTGATATTATGGTTGCTGCAAATGATGATGCCGTTAATAAAGTATTTCAACATACTGAAAAGACATTAAAAAAATTATCCTACATTGAAATCTTATGTGAAATGCCATTAGCTTCTTCTGGTGGGTTTCATCAAAGATTTTATAAACTAAAAGATACCGATAAATTTCTTTTGATTGATTTTGCCATAGCAAAGCTAAGTAAACCCGATAAGTTTCTACAAAAAGAGATTCACGGCAACGCATTGGTTCATTTTGACAAAAATAACATAATTAAATGCAAACCTATAAGGACTGAAGATTTTAAAAAACAAATAAAAGCTCAGTTTGATAACCTGAAAATAAAATTTGAGTTATTCCATGATGTTTTTTTTCTCAAAGAAATTAACAGAAAGAATTATATTGAGGCGCTTGATTTTTATATGAATTTCATGATAAGTTATCTGGTTATAGTATTAAGGATTAAATATTCGCCTTTCCATTATACTTTTAGGTCAAAGTACATATATTATGATTTGCCTAAAAATATCTCAAAAAAGCTGGAAAAACTTTATTTTATTAAAGATGTTAGTGACTTGAAAGTAAAACACAAAATTGTTAAAAAGTGGTTTTATTCCGTCTTAAAAGATTTGAATTTATAATTTTTTATCTACCAGTTTCTTTTTTACCGCATCCAAAAAATCCTCGATCCCTTCCTCTTTTAGTGCAGAAATTTGTATTGCTCCTTCTATCGGGGAACGGAATTTCTTTTTACTATCTAACAAGTCTATTTTATTTAACAAAACAACGGATGGCTTTTTTAGGATATCGGAATTATATTCATTTAACTCGTTTTTTAAATTCTCATACTGGTTTAATATGTCCTGACTTGCATCAATTATAAAAACAATCATACCTGTTCTATCTATGTGTCGCAGAAAATCCAATCCTAATCCTTTGCCGATATGCGCTCCTTCTATTATTCCCGGTATATCCGCAAAGGTTACTTTTACATCATCTATTTTCCTTACGCCTACATTTGGAATTAAGGTTGTAAACGGATAATCTGCAATTTTAGGATGAGCATTTGATATTTTAGATAGTAATGTGGATTTCCCGGCATTCGGGTACCCAACAAAACCAACGTCTGCAATTAGTTTTAACTCAAGAAACAAAGCAAATGCTTCACCCTCTGTCCCTAATGTTGCTTTGCGAGGAGTTCTATTTGTAGAACTTTTGAATGTTGTATTTCCTTTGCCACCTTTCCCTCCCTTAGCAATTATAAACTTTTCTCCCTGGTGAAGGAGATCTACTATCAAATTTTTCTTTTCATCGAAAACAACTGTTCCGGGAGGAACTTTTACCGTTTTATCCTCACCTGCTTTGCCATAACAATTTTTTCCTCTACCATGTCCACCGGACATTGCTTTTATGTGAGGAGTATAAAAAAGTTCGGATAAACTGTGCTGTGCTTCGTTAACTTCTAAAATCACGTCTCCGCCTCTACCACCATCTCCCCCATCCGGCCCACCTTTAGGGACATATTTCTCTCTGCGAAAACTTACACATCCGTTTCCGCCGTTACCGGCTTTTACCGTAATTCTTACATGATCAATAAACATAAATATCCTTTTATATGGGAATAGTAAAATCCAGCCAATACCAACTATTGACTATAACTAATATTCCGTTTCAAAAACTACTTTATACTAAATATCCTAAGTTTATGCCGTGAATTTATTCACTTCTCCGGCAATAAACCTTACCTGTTCTTCCGTTAATTCAGGGAACATTGGTATGGACAATGCATTATCACAAAATTCTTCGGATATAGGAAAACTGCCTTTTTTATGTCCAAGTCTATTATAAGCAGGCTGTAAATGCAAAGGTATAGGATAATGAACGCCGGTTAAAATCCCTTTGGATTTAAGATATTCTGCAAGTTTATCTCTATTTTTAACTTTCATTACATAAAGATGATATACATGCTTTGCATAGTTTTCTTCTGTTGGCTTAACTACATTCTTTAATAACGAATTATATAAAGCAGCATTTCTTCTTCTGTTTTCATTCCACTTTTCCAGATGTTTTAACTTAACTCTTAAAACGGCAGTTTGTATTGAATCTGCTCTATAATTAAACCCTTCTTCTTGGTGCTCATATTTATCTTCTCTACCGTGATTTGCAAGCAATCTAACTCTATCAGCGGTTTTTTTATCGTCAGATATTACAATTCCGGCATGTCCATAAGCACCAAGGTTTTTTCCAGGATAGAACGAAAAACAGGCAGCAGCTCCAAATTGTCCTACCCTTTTCCCTTTATACTCCGCACCGTGTGCCTGTGCTGCATCTTCTATTACAATCAAATTATGTTTTTTCCCAATGTCAAGTATAGCTTCCATATTACAGGAATGTCCAAACAAGTGAACGGGAAGTAAAGCTTTGGTTTTAGGAGTGATTTTCTTTTCTATTTCTTTTGGATCAATATTGTATGTATTTGGTTCAACATCTGCAAAAACTACTTTTGCACCTACATGAGTTATCGCTTCTGTAGTAGCAATAAATGTACAAGGTGTAGTTATTACTTCATCTCCCTTGCCTATACCAAGTGCTAATAAAGTTAAATCCAATGCAGTAGACCCTGAAGATACAGATACTCCATATCTTACACCACAAAATTTCGCAAAATCATCCTCAAAACCTGTCATTGGTTCCCCGCCTACAAATGCAACCGTATCAATAACTTTTTTAATTGCACTGTTTATTTCATCTTCTATTGTCTTGTGTTGTGCAACTAAATCTATAAGTGGTATTGCCATATACTTCCTCCTTTTTTAGTTTTAAATGCTTAATTTTATACCTGCTTCTATAGATGCCCCATAACCATCTATTCCTTTAATTATCTCATATTTCGTATTTGTCAAATTACTTATTTTCCCCCATACTTTAATATTCCTAAATTCTTTTGCAATAACCATATTATGAAGCCAGTAATCAGGTGAAATATAATCAGGGCAAGAATAATACACATCTCTTTTTCCCATATATTTGCTTTCTATTCCTAATTCTATACCACAGGGGATAGAAATTGCAAGAAAATTTTTTCCACTGAACTCAGGAATAGAATAGATTGCAAAATTTTTTGGTCGCCCAAAATAAGGGGTGGAAGAGAAATAATAATCCGGTTTTGTCGGTATGTATTCACAAGATACGGTGTCTCTAAACTTTGACGCCATAAAACTTAAATTCCAATTCCACTTGTTTAATTTTTTATAAAAATTCAGGTTTACGGGTTCTAAAAAATCATTTATTTGACAAAAATAAATTTTGTTTTCTACTTGTTTGTATTCAATTGTAGTATTTACATTATTGACAAATAAAAACTCAATTTTAGCGGTAGAAAGATAATTTTCATGCAATAAATTAGGAATTACTTTTATGTAGGGGTGCAAAATATAAATATCTTCATTCGTATTTGTTACTTTTTTACTATTGTAAATGCTATTTATGACCAATTTATCATTTACATTCCAGTTAATTTGAATAGCAGGTGCAATATAAGGCATACAAACACCTGCTCCTATAAATATCTTTTCTTTGATATTTCTTCCCAAAAGCACCATTGCATCCCATAAAACTTCTTTTTCATATAACAAAGAGCCTGAAGTTTTAAAAATATTTTTTCCCCTGACAACTTCTTCATTCAAGTCAAACATACAATTTTTATACCATTCATTATTGAGATTATACACAAAAGCTTTTGTTTTAAATTCGGTTAGGTTATTACTACCAATATGATTTCGCTCAATATTTCCACCGATTAGGCTCTTATCTTCAACCTTTTCGGCTTTTAGCTCAAAGAATTTATCAATCTTTTTACTGCCTAATGCAAGACCGTATTCTTTACCATATTCGGTATTTCCATATTTAACCTCACCGTATGTTTCAAAAAAGTGTTCAGGAATAACTATTTTTGTAGTATCAAGTTCTTTTTGTTTGATTTCCGGTGATATTAGTTCTAGTTTAGCTTCAGGTTCATTCCCTTCTATTGCATACAAGCACACAGGAAATAGTTCCACTATGCATAGTAGTAAAATTATAATTATCAAACACCAACTCAACTGACTTAACTTACTCAACTCTTTGTTAGTGGTTTGGTATAAATGGCGGTTTTTGTATTCCATTTTCTGTTATAAATGCAGTTATATATTCTGCAGGAGTTACATCAAAGGCAGGATTAAGCGCTTTTATCTCTTTGGGCGCAATTTCAACACCTTTTATCTTTTTTACCTCATCTTCTCCTCTTAATTCAATACATATCTTATCCCCGGATAAAATAGAAGTGTCAATAGTACCGTATGGCGCAGCAACATAAAAAGGAACATTATTTGTCTTTGCCAATACCGCAAGTGCATAAGTCCCGATTTTATTTGCCGTATCTCCATTTCTTGTAATTCTGTCTGCGCCAACTATACACAAATCCACCATTCCCTTTGATAATACATAACCTCTTGCACTATCGCATATTAACGTTGCAGGTATATTATTATGGGTTAACTCCCACGCAGTAAGCCTTGCTCCCTGTAGAACGGGTCTGGTTTCAGGGACAAAAACATTTGATATTTTATCTTTTGCAAGATAAAGCGGAGCAAGCGCAGTTCCAATGCCTGCCGTAGCAAGCGCGCCTGCATTACAATGAGTCATGCATCTGGCATTTTGTGGAATTAGACTAACTCCATACTTCCCTATTTTAAAACAAGTCTCCTCATCCTCATTTTTTAACTTATCCGCTTCTTCAATAAAAGCTTGCAAATCAGTTGTCTTTGATAACACTTTTTTAACTCTATTTAGGCTGTAGAACAAATTATAAGCTGTAGGACGGGTACTTTCCAGTAATTTAATTGCGGAATTTATTTCTTCTTTTTTGTTAGTATTTTTTGCTGCAAGAGCAACTCCATAAGCAGCAGCAATCCCTATTAAAGGGGCTCCCCTGACTCTGAGACTTCTAATAGCTTCTGCCATTTCAGAAGGTGTACGGATAATTTTGTATGTCTCCTCATTGGGCAATAGAGTCTGGTCGAGGATTTTTACTATTCCATTTTCCCACGAGATTGTGGAAAAATTTAATTTCATAGGGATTTCTTTATTAAATCCGGAATTTCTGATAAGGTTTCCGAAATTATAGCGCCTGCTTCTTTTAATGCAGTTATTTTGCTTTCTACCGTTCCCATATTGCCTTCAATTATAGCACCTGCATGTCCAAGTCGTTTACCTTTTGGAGCCGCTTTTCCGGCTATAAAAGCAATTACGGGTTTATGCATTTTTTTTATACATTTAGCTGCCGTTTCCTCGCAAACACCACCAAGTTCACCTGCCATAACGACTGCATCGGTATCTGGGTCTTCATCAAACAGTTTTAATATCCCGTCAAAATTAGTTCCAAGCACAGGGTCGCCTCCCAATCCTACGGAAGTTGATTCTCCCATACCTGCGAGAGTCAATGAATTAGCTATATAATATGTTATCGCTCCGCTTCTGGCAACTGTCCCTATTTTTCCTTTTGAAAAAGTTATTCCTGGTAACATACCCACAAGAGATTCCCCAGGTGAAATAATACCGGGAGTATTACCTCCAATTACGAGAGTTCCTTTTTCTTCAGCTATTTTTCTTACATATAACATATCATGAATCGGAATTCGTTCAGTTATTACAATCACAGTTTTTACACCCGCATCTATGGCTTCAAGAATCGCATCTTTTGCAAACCTTGCCGGCACCCAGATAGAGGACACTTCAATGTCAGGATGTTCCCGCATACACTCGCTTACAGTATCATAAACCGGGACATTATGAACTTTTTCTCCACCTTTCCCCGGAGTAACCCCCCCGACAACTTTCGTCCCGTATTCAAGCATAAATTTGGTATGAAGTTGCGCATTAGCTCCTGTAATTCCCTGAATAATAGTTTCCGTCCCTTTTTTTATGATTATCGCCATTTTATTTAAAAATAAGGAGCAGACTTTCCAACACCTGCTCCTAAGTTAATTTCTATTTTATTCCTTAATTATTTAAATTTAAAAATTTTACCATTTAATAGCATATGTAACGCCGGCTATTAGTCTTACATTCCATTGAGTGTTTGTTCCTTCTGTTGTATATTCATATGTAGTTGAGCCTTCTGTTTCTTCATCAATAAAATTTGATATAGACTTTGTAAAATAATCAAACCTTATCCCGACATCTGCGCTAAGCTTAGGAACTTGAGGAATCCATATTCTTGCTCCGACTTCTCCGGTTATTCCCATATTAACAGTAACATTTTCCTTATACATAGATTCATTATTCGATGTATATTTTATACTATGGGTATTAAACCCAACAAACGGTCCTGCACCTATCCACGGGTAAACAGAAGGTATGTTTCTTATAAAAATTCTTCCCAATGCGCCTAATCTTGTAGAACCAATAAGGTATTTATAATCTACTACAGTGTCAATCCCAAAACCTAAATCTATGGTATCATTACCCGAAAACTTGGAATTATAACTTCCTGCGTTTACCTCTATACCTATTGGCAATCCAGGAACTGCTAAAACAAACTCCCCCATAACCTCAAAACCCATTCCCATAAGAGTTTTTGCTTCTGCGAGATTCCCTGTAGGAGTAATTACAGTATCAAATCCCTTATCTGTACAAGTAATATGAACTTCTTTCAATTGAAGATTTTCATACTGATATCCAAACTTTGCTCCTACGTTAACACAAGTAATGTCTTCATAAGGAGCGGTAATACATAAAAGTATATTTAATATAATTGTATTCATAATATGATTTAATTAGTTATAATCTTGTATATTGTCAAGTTTTTTTGTGATTTCAGTATATATAAAAGTTTTTCCATATATATTGACTATCCTAATTTTTAATAAAAAGATTTGCAAATTTCGTATGTATTTCATATGCTCGGGAATAATAATGTAATGTAAAAAGGGGAATTCTATAAAAAAGTGTTGACAAAGGTCAAAAAATGATACATGTATATACCCTAATTAAAAGTTTGCTTTTAAGGAGGTGAGGACTGAATGGTAACTGAACACGTAAAAGATGATGAGTCCTTTGAATCTGCCTACAAAAGATTTAAGAGACGTTGCGAAAAAGAGCAAATTTTTTGGGAATTTAAGAGGCATGAGCATTACGAAAAGCCGTCACAAAAAAAGAGAGAAGCTTTCAAAAACAGAGATAAGTGAAAATTTCCCAGGAAATAATAACCCAAATTAAAGAAGCTAATCCAATTGAAGTAGTATTAGGTTCATATCTATCCCTGAAGAAGGCAGGGAAAAATTATAAAGCGTTGTGTCCTTTTCATAACGAAAAGACGCCTTCTTTTCTTATATCTCCTGAAAAAGGCATATATCATTGTTTCGGGTGTGGAAAATCCGGCAATGTATTCACTTTTATAATGGAACATAATAACCTTAACTTCAATGATGCCGTAAAAACTCTTGCCGAAAAAGCAGGGATAAAGTTGCAAACTACCACATCAAACAATGAAAATGAAGAATTATACAAAGTAAATGAATTTGCTGCTGAATTCTTTCATTCTACACTTTTAAAAAATAAACAAAATCCTGCATGGAGTTGGATAAAAAGTCGCGAAATAACAGAATCTACAGTTGAAAAGTTTATGCTTGGATATGCACCCGTAGAACCTATACTTTTAGAAAAAGCTAAAACTAATAAAATAAATACTAGAGATCTAGAAAAACTTGGACTTATAAACAACGGAAGATCTTCCTTTAGACATAAAATCATATTTCCTATTAGGAATAGATGGAATAAAGTATTGGGGTTTGGAACAAGGGTTCTTGACGATTCAGAACCCAAATATATAAACTCTATGGAATCCCCCTTATTCAAAAAGGGAAACATATTATATGGATTATACGAAACGGGCAAATTTTTAAAAGAAGAAGCTATTCTTGTAGAAGGGTATATGGACTTAATTACTCTGCAACAAGCCGGAATAAATAATGTAGTAGCAAGTATGGGAACTTCCCTTACTGAAACACAGGCAAAAGCATTGAAACTTTATACGGATAAAGTAATAATTCTTTATGATGGTGACCAAAGTGGGATTAAAGCTGCAGAAAGAGCTATAGATATTTTATTAAGCGCTTCCCTTGAGGTTAAAATATTAATCCTTCCCGATAATGAAGATCCGGATTCATTTATTAGAAAATTTGGAAAAATAGATTTTTCCAAAGCACAAAGCTTTGAGGAATTTAAATTTAAAAATTGCTCAACTGTTGAAGAAAAATCCGCTTTAATAAAAAATTTTCAACAAACTTTAGCTAAAATCCCCGATGAAATAAGGAGAGAACTATGGGCTACGGAGATTGCTCATAAATTAAATATAAATAAAAAATTTTTATTAGAATCTTCTCAGCAAAATTTGCATCTAATAAAAAGAACAGTATATCATAAGAATATGGAAACTTTAGAAGCTGAACTACTCGGACTTGCATCATCTTCGCCTAAAGTATCTGAAATACTGGTAAAAGAGTCGTTTGATGCTACAACCGTAGAATTAAAGCCTCTTTTTGATATGGTTTACAAAGGAATAAAATGTTCAGATTTGTTAAATGAAATATCAGATGAAACCCTTAAAAACACTATTACAACTGCTAGCTTTTTACTTGAGAACCCGGAAGTAGATTTAGAGAAAATGACCAGAGACTATGTTAATCGTATCATTAAGATGAAAAAGAACATACGAAAAGATGAAATTCGTAAAATAATAGAAAAAGGGACAGTTTCTGAAGAAACTTTAAGAGAATATCAACAACTTATAAATTCTTAATTTTCGTTTAGAGAAAGGAAAAATATGATACAATATATAGAAAAAATACTCAAACTTGTGGATGAGAACAATGAAGTAACTTTTAAACAACTAAATGACCTCCTACCAAGTGATGTTATATCTCCTCAGGCATTTGAGAAAATCATTGCCGAGCTGGAAACGGTTGGCATTAAAGTTGTAGAAGAATTACATATAAAGAATATCCCAAAGAAAGTAGTCGTTGAAACGGAAAAGTTTGAAAATCCTACAAAAACCTATTTTAAGGAAATAGGAAGCGTTTTACTATTATCCCGCGATGAGGAAGTAAGACTTGCAAAATCTATAGAAGAAAAATACAGAACTTTGGCAATGGCAGTATTTTCAACCACGTTTACGATAAATGAGCTGTTGAAATACCAGAAGAAAGTCGAACAAAGAAAGATTCCACCTGAAGAATTCATCAGAATAACTATACCTGCTCCATCTGCAGAATTCATAGAAAAAGAAAGAAGACGCATACTTGACACTATGAATCTTGTCAGAAAAAGAAGGAACGAAATTGCTCCATTATTAAATAAGAAGAGCGCAAATCCTATTATTATTAAGCAAAAAAAACGTGGTATAAAAGAAGCCCTTCTAAAACTTGATTTGCAATATGGATATATAGATGAAATTCTTTCGAGACTTAAAATATTTGCCGAAAAAGTAGGACTCAAAGAAGAGAAAGTTAAATGTACAGGCAAAAAGTTACTGCTCAAAAAAGTAATTAAACAATGTGAAGAAGAAATCGGTATGAAAAGGCCGAACTTTGATAAACTCTTAAAAGAAATAGAAAATTATGAAGTTATATTAACGGGGGCAAAACAACAACTTGCTTATGCTAACGTCAGATTGGTAATTTCAATAGCAAAACGCTATATGAACAGAGGTCTTGAATTTACTGATTTAATACAGGAAGGTAACGAAGGTTTAATGAAAGCCGTCACAAAATTTGATTATAGAAAGGGATACAAGTTTTCTACGTATGCAAGCTGGTGGATTAGACAAGCTATTACGAGAGCAATTGCCGATCAGGCAAGAACGATAAGAGTACCGATTCATATAACGGAAATAATTCATCGCGTATTAAGGGAAACACGCCTTTTATTGCAAGAATATGGCAAAGAACCTACACCGGAAGAAATTGCATCAAGACTTGATATTCCCGTAACTAAAGTAAAATCTGTCTTCCTTATAGCGCAGGATATTATCTCACTTGATCGACCAATCGGTGACGACGGGGATTCTTTCCTCGGAGATTTTATTGCAGACGGAAGTGAAGCATCTCCTACTTATTCCATATCAAGAGTTCTATTAAAAGAAAGATTGGAAGAAGTATTAAAAGACCTTAGCAAAAAAGAACAAAAAGTCATAGAATTGAGATTCGGTTTACACGGGCATCAACCCAAAACTCTTGAAGAAATAGGCTTAATTTTCGACGTAACAAGAGAAAGGATAAGACAGATAGAACAAAAAGCGCTCAAAAAACTAAAATACAAAGAAAGAAGAAAGAAATTAGAGCCTTTATTGGAATTACTCCAGGATACTCCTTTACCTAGACAGTAAGCTTTTTTTTAATAAGGTAGTTTATTAAATGTGGTTTTAGTTGTAGAGTGTTTTTATATTTCTACAAATTCTCTTTTTCTCCCGGTAAATTTGACACTTTTGGTATATCCTGCATCTCTAACCAGTTTTGCGGCATAATCAAAGTCTGCCCCAACTCTTGCCGGCAAATGAGAATCAGAGCCAAAAGTAATGGGGACTCCATTTTTATAACACATTTCTAATAATTGCTTACCCGGGTAAATCTCTTTACAGGGTTTTATTAATCCACTTGTATTAATATCGATACATACATCACCTTCTTTGAGCGCTTTGGCAGTTTCTTCCAATAAATCATCAATATTTTTTGTAGGTCTATGCCCGAATTTTTTTATGACATCGGGATGTGCTATAATATCAAATAATCCTGTACTGGCAGCTTTTCTAACTAAATCAAAATACAAAACGTATAATTCATCTATGTCCCATTTTTCGTATCCTTTTACTTGTTTCGGGCTATCAAAGCACCAATCATCTAAATGGTGAACCGAGCCGATTACATAATCAAAAGGGTATTTTTTTATAAATTCTTTTGTCTCATTCTCAAATCCGGGAAGAAAGTCCAATTCAATTCCAAACTTAATCGGGATTGCCGACTCTTTGTTCATACTTTGGATTTTCTCAATCACAATAGGAATATCTGAAATTTTCATAGTCCATTCAACTTTTTTGAAACATATATGGTCTGAAAATCCGATTTCTGTCATCCCCTTCTTTATAGCCGCTTTTAGATATTCTTCATGTGTACCGCTCCCATCCGAAAAAATCGTATGTATGTGATAATCTATCATAGTTTTTTCCTTTAACAGCTCACCACTCCCAACGCTATGGAATTCAGCTTAGTATCTTTTGAGTCCGAACGCGACAACATTACGCACGGCAATTTCGCGCCCATAACCGCTCCGGCAATTGATGCTCCGCCAAGATAAATCATAGATTTTGCAGATATATTTCCTGCCGCTATGTTAGGCATAATTAAAATGTCCGCATCCCCGCATACCGAATGCTTTATTCCCTTTAATTCACAAGCCTTTGATGATACCGCAAGGTCAAGCGCAAAAGGCCCTGCCACTTCGCAAACACCGAATTTCTTATTTTCTGCCATTTTCACAAGCTCAACAGCATCCATAGTTTCGGGCATATCCGGATTCGGGACTTCTATTGCGCAGACTACCGCTACTTTAGGGCATTCTATGCCCAATTTGTGCGCAAAATCAACCGCATTCATTAAAATATCCGATTTGACTTCAAGATTCGGGTAAATATTCATCCCACCATCGGTTATAAAAAGCAACTTATCATAAAACTTCGTTGACATAACCGCAATATGAGACATTGTCCTGCCTATTCTGAGTCCCGTAGATTTATCCAGAACTCCCTTAAGAAATGCCGAAGTTGATACTTTGCCTTTCATAATAATATCCGCCTCTCCCCTACCCGCAATTTGTGCCGCAACTAAAGGAGTCTCCTCAGCGCTTGCAGGTATAACTTCAAAAGAAGTCTGGAATTTTCCAATCTTTTCTTTATCTCCGACAAGAAAAACTTTATTAATAAGCCCGATTCCCTTTGCGACTTGAAGTTCTTCTATCGCCACAGAGTCGTCCCCACCACTTACGACAATGTTTTTCGGTCCATTTGCTTTTGCTTCCTTTAATAAAGCTTCAAAATTCCTTATCATCTTTCCTCCTTTTGAATTTCCCTGCACTTTAAGGCATGGGACAATACCAACCGCCAAAGACATCTCTGCCTTTGGCGGATAATTTTCTAAATTCCCTATCTATTTTCTTTTCTACCTACTATGTTTACCCTTTATTTACAGGTATTTTATCTAAAAACGGTCTCACAAGTTCCAACGGTAATGGGAATATAATCGTAGAGTTCTTTTCTGTTGCAATTTCTGTCAATGTCTGTAAATATCTTAACTGTAATGCCGCTCCGGATTTCGCCAAAACGTCCGCTGCTTCTCTCAATTTTTCCGATGCTTCAAATTCACCAAGTGCGTGTATGACTTTGGCTCTTCTTTCTCTTTCGGCTTCTGCCTGTTTCGCCATTGCGCGTTTCATCTCGTCTGATAAATCAACGTGTTTTATTTCTACAAGCGATATCTTTATACCCCACGGATCTGTCTGTTCATCTATTATTACCTGTATTTCTTTGTTTATTTTGTCTCTATTTGCAAGTAATTCGTCCAAATCCACCTGTCCTAAAATACTTCTTAATGTAGTTTGTGAAATCTGTGATGTTGCATAAAGATAATCCTGAACCGCTATAAGTGCCTTGCCGGGATCAACTACTCTATAAAAAACAACCGCGCTTACTTTTATTGAAACGTTATCGTGAGTTATTACGTCCTGTGGCGGCATATCAAATGTAACTACTCTCAACGGAATTCTCGTAAGCCTGTCAATACCGGGAAATATAAGTACAAATCCGGGTCCTCTTACTCCAACAAACCTACCGAGTCTGAATACTACGCCTCTTTCATATTCGGGCAATATTCTTATCGCATTTGCAAGTAGTATAATTGCAAAAATCACAACAAACATTACTGCAGGTGCTATACCAAACATACTCTCCTCCTTTGCCTCATCACATTTTGTGATAGCAGTTTATCTCTTTTTTAATATGTTTTATTTTATAACCGTAACCTTTTTCGTCATCTTGAATGTCCCTGTAGCTAATTGTACAAAATATATTCCCGTTTTTAATTCTTTTGCATTAAAATCAATACTATAACTTCCTGCCCCTTTCTCTTCATTAACCAATGTCTTCACACAACTTCCCGAAATATCATAAATCGCCAACGAAACTTTTCCCATTGCAGGTATCTGGTAACTGATTACCGTTGACTGTACAAACGGATTCTTTCCTATTCTTAAATCCGTATTCCCAAATCCAAAATCCGAAATTGATTTTTCTTCCACTCCTACCCCTGAAATCCTTATTAACCATAAATCATATGAACCGGCTCCGGAAGAAGCTGTCCACCCTGTCATTATGTAACCCTTATCTTTGGTCTCTTGAACTGAATATCCCCTATCCTGAGCGCTTCCCCCAAAAGTCTTTGTCCATAACGTGTCACCCGATGCATCAGTTTTTATAAGCCATCCATCATAATTACCCGCGCCGTAAGATTTTGTATACCCGATTAGTACATACCCGCTGTCAGAAGTTTGTTGAACCGAATAACTTATATCCGAAGAATCCCCGCCAAAAATTCTTGTCCATAAAGTGTCTCCGTTTGAATCAGTTTTTATAAGACAAATATCTTCGGTATCGACAATAGTATACCCTATTATAATATACCCGCTATCAAAAGTTTGTTGCACTGCCCGACCCTTTCCCCAGGGAGTTTTGTTCAGGGTTTTAGTCCATACGGTATCACCGGATGCGTCTGTTTTAAGCAACCAGATAACACCTTCATTATTAATAGTTGTACGTCCTGCTATGATATACCCGTTGTCAAAAGTCTGTTGAACTGATTCTCCCCAGTTTTGTGCAGTGTCACCAAAAGTCTTTGTCCATAAAGTATCTCCTGATGCATTTGTTTTGATAAGATATAAATCATAGTCTGAAGAACCATGCCAACATCCCGTTACGATATACCCACTATCCGAAGTTTGTTGTCCTGAAAACCCACAATCCCAGTAACCGGATGTCCCCCAACTCCTTGTCCAGAGAGTATCTCCTGCGGAATCTGTTTTTACAAGCCAAAAATCGCTTTTACCTGTATCATAAATATCTGTATTTCCTGTTATAATATATCCTCTGTCAAAAGTCTGTTGAATTTCATAGCCCATATCGTTACCACTGCCACCAAAAGTCTTTGTCCACAATGTATCCCCGGATGCGTCTGTTTTTACAAGCCAAACATCACTGCCACCGGTACCGTAAGAATTTGTACTTCCTACTGCAATATATCCGCCATCAATCGTCTGTTTAACGGAATAACCCATATCAGTAGATGTCCCGCCAAAAGTCTTTTCCCACAATGTAGTTGGTGCATCGGCAAAACTATAGGATAAAGCTATGCATATACCAATTCCTACAAATAAACCTTTCATTTTTCCCCCTTTGCCAAATTTGTCAAAATTTCTCATTAAATTTTCGTTCATTAAACCACATCTTTTACGTTTTGTCAACACTTCTATTCAACTACATTACTTATATTTTAAAGCATAAATAGTTTTTTATTTGCTTGTTTGTCTTTTTGTTTGTTTCTTTTGTAGGCACAATTTCAAATGGAACATCCCGCTTTTGGCGGTGATTGTGCTCTTTGAATCCTTTCTGTTGTTTGTCATTCTGATCCCGATTTGTCGGGAGAAGAATCTCTTTAGTTAAACTTTCCAACGCAGGAATATTTCCGTATCAGGCAGACTAACTTAGCCAACTCCTATAGGCTATTCTATG
>JAQTXJ010000101.1 GCA_028688815.1 bacterium
CCTAAAAACTTAACGGGAAGTTTCTGTTGTTCGACGGTTTTATATAGCGAATCAACATACTCCTTATCCCTTACTCCCCCTGCAATTGATAATGTGACTTCATATCCTTTTTCCGTCAGGATATTAACGGCTTCAATGGCAGTATGCGGTCCTTTGTCGGGATGCAATCCACCGGAGTATAATAACTTTAAGGGGACGTTTGAACTTTTATTTTGTGACATTAAAAACTTTTTCGTATCAATTCCCCGATAAAAAACAGGCGCGGAACTGCAAGGGAAACCTAATTCACCGTATTGAAATTTAAGGAAATTACTTGTAAAATATGTATAATTAAAATTCAGGCTGTATAAATCTACAGAAAATATTGACTTGAAATACTCTTTTAAGTCAGGTTGTGTAATTAATCCAAGAAACTTCATTTTCATAAACGAAGCTAATTTATTTTTTACGGGAGTTTGCCAGTAATTAAGCCAATTATCAACCATTTTATCACCTGCCAGCCAGTAATCCGAAATATCATATACAACGGGAACATCAAAAGATTCCATAGTTTTTAATAAGGATTTTGTTAACGCACCCATATTAAAAAGGAATAAAACATCCGGTTTAAATTCACAAACAAGTTTCTTTAGTATTCCACTTTCACGGGTTTCTCTGGTTAGGGTTTCTTTGAAAGACATTGCTTTCTTTTGATAATCAAAATAGTGCGTAAGTTCCCTGTAAACATCATTCTCTATGGTAGAACAGGCATCTGGGACATCCCGCTCTAGCGGTGACCTGCCTGTTATCTTTGTAGTAGGATACTTGTCCGCTCGGCCTGAGGCGGATTTGGAGGAGACACTATAGTCCCGCTCCGCGGGATTCTTGTCTGTCTTATGGTTTTCTACTCCATAATTAGATGTCAAAATACTTACGTTATGCCCTTTATTTCTAAGGGAATCCACAACATCTTTACATACTAATTCATACCCGCCGATATAATAAGGAGGATATAAGTTAGAGACAACCAGTATGTTTAATTTTTTCTCTACGGGTATTCCGGAATACTCCTTAGTCATTGTATACGGATAAAAATGTTTATCCCTTATTTTATGGGCATCCGTTCTAACTTTATTGTCTCCATACCTACGAATTAAGCTATCCGGATGTAAGCGGTAGTAGTATAAAGACTCATTTATGTTCTGCATTTTAAATTGTTTAGAAACTCGCATCCAATAATCGTAGTCTTCAACGAGTGGCAATAATGAGTCATATTTTCCAATAGTTTCATAAACATTCCTGCGATACAAGAAGCAAGCGCCTATACAATTTCGATATTTCAAATTTTCCGGGGATTCTACTTTTGAGGATAGAAATACTTTGCCTGATTCGTCTATACAATAATAATTTGCATATACAAAATCAGTATTAGGGTTTGCGTCCAGAAAATCAGCCATAGCTTTTATTGCATTCTGAGCATAGTAATTATCATCAGAAGTCCAGGTTAAGTATTCACCTGTAGAGTTTTCAAAGCCGGTATTCAGCGTTTGAGATAGACCTAGATTTTTACTATGTTTGATGTATTTTATCCCGGCATCGTTACCTGCCTTGCCGACAGGCAGGTAAGACTCAACGATTTCAGGAGTTTTATCCGTAGAGCCATCATCTACTATAACAAGTTCTATATCCTGATATGTTTGGTCCAAGCAACTATCAATAGACTTTTTTATGTATTTAGCCCCATTATATGTAGGTAAAATAATACTTACTTTAGTCATTTTTTATAACTACACGATTATACAATTTTTAACAAGAAAAAAATAAGCGACAAAAAAGAATCTTTTAATTTTATCCCTGCAAACATATATTGTATTTCGCCACAAACTCTTTTGCAATATCCACATACAGCAGATTTCCCTTATTCTATTTTAGATAGAATCATTCTTATTACCGATTCTCTACAATGCACTATGTCATAAAAAGCGGAACTATCTAATTTATACCTTTCAGGATTAAACGCCCCAAATATTTCTATATTCATTTTCTTTGCTAATGACCTATAATATTCTTCTGCTTTAATAAGTATTTTATTATTTCCCTTACAAGTTATGTAATCAAATACCAATGGATGGTAAGGAGGTAAAAAGAAAACAATTTCCGTGTTTTGTTTCTTCAAATAAACTATAAATCTTTCCAATGTTTTAATTTCTAATTCTGACAATTCATTAACTCCATCCAATCCGTGGAAATTAGGGATAGTGTTTATAGAATATTTTACTTCTTCTGTAACTTGTTGAGGAGTTTTATTCCTTTCCTTTTTATTACGAGATATTGAACCGTCTTTTAATATAGTTTGCTCCTCGTTTAATATTTTATCTGTTGGAAAATATTCTTTACTTTTTCTATTTAATAAAAAGTTCATTGATGCTCTAAAATAACTAATGGAAAAAATCTGGTTATATTTCCCGGGTATTATAGTTCTCTGCGAAACTTCTTTGTTGTCAATTCCTAACTCTTTTAACATTTCAAAATACTCTAAACTTAACGACTTCCATTGTTCATTTTTATTGTTTTCACTTAAAAACCAGGGAGCTAATCCTAATATGACTTTTTTAGGTTTAAATCCTTTCTTTTCATATAATCTGTAAATTGCAAGGAGTTCTTTTAAAGAAGCTGAGGCTACGCTATTATTAATTAACGTTTTAGGACAGAAGGAAACAGAACTAATTCCCATTGTCGTACTTGGCCCCAAAACTACAATATCCGGACATTCTTTTAAACCTGTAATAAAATATTTTTGTAGTAATACATAATCGTAATTGTAAATACCTGTTACGTTCTTTCCTTCCAATAAATAATCCGCAATGCCTTTTACATATTGTTTACTGTTAAATAAATTGGCAGGGTCAACAAAATAATTCCCCCCCGCTATCACAAACAAAATAGGGGAAAACAATAGCAATTTTTTTATAATCTTTTTCAAACTTTTATTCTCCTTCTTAAAATTTAAAATAGATGAACTTGGAACGATTAAATACTCCTAAGAATATTATTGAAAGTATTAGCATATAATAAATTGTCCACCGTATCCACAAAGGTTTTTCTGACAATATATGTCTGATACTTCCATATCGCCCCTGAATAAAATACACAAATTCCATAAAAACAATTGCCAATATCGCCTCTTTTTTCCCATTTATAGAAGACAATCCGGACAAGTTAAAACAGAATAAATGTTTTATTATATAAATTGCGTTACTAATATTATCCGCTCTGAAAAAAATCCATGCAAAAGATACCAACCCAAATGTAATTATTACTCGAATAAAGTTATATATTGCGGGGTATTTTTTCACCCTGATCAGTTTTTCAATTCTTTTCCGTGTCCCGCGTGTCCATTCCGAACATATTAGATAAAATCCAAATAATCCCCCCCATATTATAAAATTCTGGCCTATACCATGCCAAATTCCGCAAATTAAAAAAGTGATTGAGGTTGCTATTAAGTAAACCCATTTGTCTGCTTTAATGTTAAAATATCTTTCCTTCTTAAAAATTCTTGAAGTGGAATACGCTATAGGCAAATATATATAACGCATAAGCCAGCTTGATAAACTAATATGCCATCTTCTCCAGAATTCTTTAATTGATTTGGAAGAATACGGTCTATTAAAGTTTTGCGACAACTTAAAACCCATTATTTCTGCTACTCCGATTGCAATATCCGTATAACCGGAAAAATCAGCATAAATCTGAAAGGCAAAAAATATGGTAGCAATTATAAATGGAACGCCTGAATAAGCGGTAGGATTGTTGTAAATATGGTTAACACTTATTGCCAACCTATCAGCAATTACAAGTTTTTTAAAAAGCCCCCACATCATTAACTTTAGTCCGTCAGTTACTCTTTTATAGTCAAAGAAATGTTCTTTATGAAATTGAGGTAATAGATTTGCAGCCCTTTCAATAGGCCCCTGTGTTACCTTAGGATAAAACATTACAAAAGCAGCAAATATTCCTAAATGTTTTTCCGCTTTTATGTTCCCCCTGTAAACCTCAATAATATAACTTATATTTGAAAAAGTATAGAATGAAAGCCCTAAAGGCAGAAGAATACTTAAATGACTTAAGCTTAAAAGCTTTGTAATATAACTATCCCTGAAAAAATTAAAATACTTAAAAACAACAAGTATCAAAACATTAGCAATAATACTGATTAAAAGAATTCTTTTTTTACGAACACTGTCAAAATTTTCAATATATTTACCTGCAAAGTAATTAAGGAGAACCGAAAGAAATAAGACATAAATATAAACCGGGACATAAGCTATATAAAATACACAACTTGAGATAAGTAACAAGCCCCAACGGTATTTGTGTGGAAACAAAAAATATAATATAGTTACGACAGGGAAGAATATTAAAAATTCTATGGAGTTAAATAACATTTTAGACTAGTAGAAATTAAAGTAAAAACTATGACACCTGTAACTCATATGTGTGGGAAGAACAATACTAACTTTTTTATTCATAAGTTAATTTTTCTAATTTATTTTCCCCACGACCTTAACATTCTAGCATCCATAAAAAATTTAACAGCCCAGCTTATTTCCTCATCCGGGAAATAAGATGCTCCTTTTCCGTAACTACCATAGAAACCACCGTCTGGATTTTGAACTTTTTCTAAATATCCCATTGCTCTATTTGCTGGTTTTTGTATTCCAAGTTTATAACCTATAACAGCAAATTGTGCTACTCCTGTTGAGCAAACCCATTTGACTTCAGTATATGCAGGAATCCCCCCGTCTTTTTGCTGAAGATTTGCCATTTTTAGCATCCCTTTTTTAGCTAATTCTATTTCTCCTAAGTCACAAAGCGCTTCAATTATATACGCATAAAAATGAGAAAGAGTATTAAATTCTAACAAATCTCTTCTCTTTTTATAATATTTAAGCACAGAATTAGCGGCTTCTATATATTTTATTTCATTAAATTTTTTACCTGCTTCTATAAGAGGGGATAATACATAAAGGTGAATTCTATCATCTATAATATTTCCCCACATCTCTGTAGAAGGAGTAGCCAGTCTTCCGTCCGGTTGAACTTGTGTTAATATCCAATCACAAGCTTTTCTAATATTTATTTCACTCTCAGGAATATAATTAAGCGAAGCTAAAAGCCCCCTTATAACTTGCCCAGTATCAAAAGTATAAGGTGTTTTTCCATCAGGAGCGCAAAACGAACCATCTGTTTGCTGAAGAGAAATCAGCCCAAATGCCAATTTTTTAGCAAATTCTTTCTCTTCCCATTGATAAAGCGTAGGAATAAAATATCCCGTAACTTCCGGGTATGGAATTCTTTGCTTTGAACTAACTATAATTCCTTTTTCAGGGATAGTATTGTTTTTAATCCATTCAAACGCTTTATTGTAGCTATTTTCTTTCCCCGTCAGCCTGCCTGTCGTTAGGTATGGGGCAGGATGTTCCACATTCGTTCTCGTTACAAATTTCTTATATACCTCTACAACTTTTTGTTCCATTACCAACGGATTATAATGTTCTAATGCATAATTATACCCCTGCCGTCCAAAAGTTTCTCTTAAGTCTTTATCATCTATTAACTTTTTTATAGCTTCTGCGTATGATTCAGGAGTATCATCTACCAAATATACATACCCGGCATTTTCAAATTCGGGGACCGGTTCCGGGTAGTGTTTATTTAAAATCACAGGCAACCCTGCAAGCAATGCTTCAATTACTGTTTTAGATATCTCAAAATTAAACGAATGATAGACATAAATATCATACTTGCATAGTTTTTCCATTAAAGTGGAATTTTCTCCCCAGCCACAAAATACAACCTTATTGTTTAAGTTTTTTTCGTTAGTTGCCTTAACTAACTTTTCATTTAAATCCCCTTTGCCTACGAGATATAATTTTACGTCTTCATCAATTAAACTCAATGCTTTTATTATGTTTACAGGATCTTTCTGCTTATAATTTTGTCTCCCTATATTTAAGAGTTTAATTGTGTTCGATAAATTGTAATCCTTTTTTGCAGGTATGTTTTTACTGACAAAATTATAAATTACCGAGTAATTCAACAATCCGTGTTTTTTTAGATACGGCTCAATTGTTTTGTAAACCGGTAAAATGAAATCAGCTTTTTTGAGAGAGTTTAACTCTATTTTCCTCATTATTTTAGAATGTTTTTTTTGAGAAGCAGTTATATCTAATCTTCCTCCATAATCTGCCTCGGGATTCCCATGAAGAGATACTATAAGAGGAACTTTTAAGTTCTGCTTTATTAATTGCCCCAAATAGGTATTTAACCCGCAGTGATAACATCTGATTAAACCAGGTTTTATATTTTTCGCAATAGCTATAGCATTATTGCCCCAACTCTTTGTAGAAAAATACGGATATCCCAATATATTATTGAATTTTGGACTACCTATGGGGTAAACATATAATTTTGCTGTTCCAACCATAAATTGGGCTTTATCTAATTTTTTTACATTGCCTTTTGTTAATGACATAATATGAACTTCTTCAAAATAGTTGCCGGGATTATAATAATTTTCTACGATTTCACCTTTCTCAATTAAAGCATTTAAGTCATCCGGGATTATTATTAACAATTTTTTATGCATTTTTTTAATCTTATTAACGCACTGAACACTCAAAATAATAATCTGAACATTGCGATGGAAGTAAAATTGTAAGTGTCTCAAGTATTTTAAAGCCGAGGTCAGTTCCGGTTAATCTATAATATAATTTATCAAAACCCGGATAAAATACTTCTCTGTGGATATTTTTTATAATAAATCCTGCTTTTTTTATTTTTTCTCTAATTTCTTTTTCTGTATAGAAATGGATATGGTCGGTTTTTTCTTTTGTAATATAATTTCTGAATTTTTGAGTAAAACAACCCTCATTTGTAGTTCCAAGAATAAACACCCCGTTTTCTTTTATGTAATTTCGAATATTTTCAAGAAAAGAAGTATCATCTTCAATATGCTCAATAACCTGACTGCAAAACACTATATCAAATTTTTTTATACCGGGATTCTTTTTCCTTAAGTCTGCTTCTATAAACTTTGCTTTTGGAGCATTTATTTTACATCTCTCCAATCTTAACTTATTATAATCTACTCCTACCACTTCACATAATGGAGACTGCGAAAATATTGATGTCCAATATCCGTCACCGCAACCATAATCCAACAAAGTTATTTTCCCTTTTTTTGTTATTTCCCTATTTATTATTTTATTAAAAAAAATATGTCTTTGTTTATAAATACGTTTT
>JAQTXJ010000102.1 GCA_028688815.1 bacterium
TCCCGGGACTGTGACCGGAGAATGCCTGTCAAGAGTATCTCCGAGTCCAAGTTCCCCGTATATATTGTTCCCCCAGGATTTTATGGTTCCGTCTGATAACAGAGCAAGAGTATGCATACCACCTGAAGCGATTTTGGTTACATTAGTAAGCCCGTTTATTATAGTGGGTGTAGACTTATTAATAGTATCTCCTGTCCCGAGTTGTCCTTTTCCGTTAAAACCCCACGCTTTTAAAGTGCTGTCCGAAAGAAGGGCTATGCTATGTCTTCCGCCTGCAGATATTTCTTTTGCGTTGGTTATTCCCGATACCGTTACGGGTGAGTTTTTATCATCGGTTGTCCCGTTACCTAGTTGTCCCGAACTATTCCAACCCCAGGATTTTATAATCCCATTTGAAAAAAGGGCAAGACTATGATGCCCTCCCGCGCTGATTGCTATGACATTGTTTATCCCCGGTACGCTAATCGGAGTATGTCTGTCATCATTTGTCCCGTCTCCTATTTGACCGTTGAAGTTGGTCCCCCATACTTTTATTGTGCTGTCTGACAGTAACGCAATACTATGTCCCCATCCTGCTTCGACTGTTACCGCATTATTAAGCTCACTTATTATTACAGCGGTGTCTCTTGCATCGGTTGTTCCATCTCCGAGTTGACCGTATTGGTTGGAACCCCAAGATTTTAACTGACTTTGGGCGTAACATTGTTTGCTTAGAAAAAGAATAAAAATGCTTAACAAAATTATCCTAAAAAGTTTGTTTGATTTTTTAGTGAACATAATTTTATACTGTTTGTATTATATATTAGGAATTATTCTTTATCTTTTTGAACGTAGAGTTTAGCCGCGGAGTTGGCAAGCCTGCGAATGCGGGCAATATAGTTTTTGCGTTCATCCGGGGAAATCGCATTTCGCGAATCAAGAATATTTAACAAATGGGAGCATTTTAAGGCATAATCATATCCCGGATACAGAAGTCCCTGTTCCATTAATCTCTTGGCTTCGGATTCGAATTTATTAAATAATTCAAGTCCTAACTGTATGTCTGCGGATTCAAAATTGAATTTGCAGAACTCGTATTCTTCTTTTTTGTATATATCTCCGTATTTTATGCCGTTTGCCCATTCAAGGTCAAAAATAGAGTCTTTTTTCTGTATAAACATTGCAATTCTTCCGAGCCCGTAGGTTATTTCAACGGATACGGGATTAAGTTCGATGTTTCCCATTTCCTGAAAATAAGTGAACTGGGTTATTTCCATACCGTTTAACCAGACTTCCCATCCTAAGCCTCTTGCACCGAGTGTCTCGGATTCCCAGTCGTCTTCGACAAACCTGATGTCATGTTCTTTAAGATTAATGCCGAGCGTGGAAAGGCTTTTAAGGTATATATCCTGTACATTTGATGGAGCCGGTTTCAGAATTACCTGGTATTGATGAAATGCCTGTAAACGAAAGGGGTTTTCTGCATATCTTCCGTCTTTAGGCCTTTTGGAAAGTTCGACATAAGCTACATTCCATGGTTCAGTTCCGAGAACTTTCAAAAAAGTAAGCGGATTGTAAGTTCCGGCGCCTACTTCGCCAGGATAAGGTTGTCCTATTAAACAATTATGTTCCATCCAGTATTCGTTTAATTTATGGATAATATTTTGTAATGTCATAATCTTACCTCCATATACTTTTAAATGTTAATTGAATAAATCTCCAGGCATCAATTATAGGATTTATTTTGCTTTCACTTACGCCGTATATGATAGTAATCGGCACTGCGCCTATTTTATATCCCATTCTACCCAGGTTTATAAGTATTTCTGATTCCGTCTGGTAATTGAAAGTGGTGAGTTTTACTTTTTTCAGGACTTCCGTAGAAATTGCGCGGTAGCCGGACTGGCTGTCTTTTATTCGATTGTGAGCCAAAAGGGAGACGATGAAAGAAGTCGTAAAGTTAGTAAAAAACCTGAGAACAGGCATATTCTTAAGAGAGTAAGCCCTTGTTCCTATAATAATATCCGGTCTGTTGTTTTTTTCTAATTGTCTTATGAATCTTTTGCTTTCCTGTGGTTTGTGTTGCCCATCGCTGTCAAGAGTTATTATATAATCGTAGCCGTGTTTTATTGCGTAATTAAAGCCGTTTTGGTGAGCAGCGCCTTTTCCCATATTTTGTTTGTGTTTAATTAATACTACTCCTGTTTTTTCTACGATTGATGAGGTATTATCTTTTGACCCGTCATCTATTACAATGATGTCTTTTTTATGAGCAGGCAGGTTTTGTATGACGTTGCTTATATTTTTTTCTTCGTTGTACGCGGGAAGCAGAAAAGCTATTTTCATTGATTCAATCTATCAAGGTAAAATCTATCTGTCAAGAGGATATAAATTTTATTGCCATAGTTTATCAAATACATACCATTGTGTTACGTATTTTCTAACATAACGGTCCAGTATGTTTGCCCAGCCTTGGACACCGTCTTTGAGTTCCGGTTCAAAATAAATAGAATATTTATCATTTTCTTTTACGCAGAATGCCGGAATTATAGGCGAACCTGTATGTTGGGCGAGAGTGAAAGTGCCTGATGGGAAATCCAGAGTAGTGTTGAGAAAATTTGCTTTAACTGCATGCCCTGAGTATCTGCGGTCGCCAACAGTTGCAAGTACTTTGCCTTGTTTCAGAGCAATGAGGATAGGTTTTAAGGACAAGGAATAAGGATCTTTCGGGTCTATGTAGTGAGTTTCTATGCCTACGGATTTACGTCTTCCTGTAAAAAATTTACGAGTATAAGTTGCAGGTTGAGGCAATGAAATTGATACAGGCGAGTAACCAAGCAGTCCCAGGACTGCTGCTCCAAGTTCCCAGTGTCCAAGATGAGCAGTGAGGACAACAGCGCCTTTACCTTTTTTTAGAGCGGAATCAAGATTTTCTTTATTAACAATTGTTACATAATCTTTGAGGTTTTTTTTATTTAAAGTAGGCAACATAATAAATTCGTAAACAAAAACTGCGAAATTAGTAAAAATAGTATAAACCATTTTTTTTGCTTCTATTTCATCCAGATTTTTGTATATTTTTTTTAGATTAGAAATTACGTAAGCTCTTCTATCTTTGTAATAACCGTAATAAGTAATTGGAGTAATTTTTTGGGCTATGAGTATGCCCAATTTTCGTGGAAAAAAGGTAAGAATTCTAATCCCGAAATAAAACCAAGCCATTGTATGTGAAAAAATCGGGGAGACTGGATTCGAACCAGCGACCCCCAGCCCCCCAGACTGGTGCGCTAAACCGGACTGCGCTACTCCCCGACTAAGATTCTAAAATTTTTATTACTTCTTTTAAAACACTTTCAATCATCTTTAAACTTTGTGTACTCATATTATTGGAGGGATTTTTTTTTAACCTATTTTTTGCACCTTTAATTTTGTAATTTTCTTCATAGAGCAGTTGTTTAATAGAATTCAATGTTTCAATATCCTTTTGAGTATATGTTCTTCTTTTATTATCTGCTCTTTTTGGATTGAGAATTCTGAATTTCTTTTCCCAGTATCGAATAGTAGATAACGGCAGTTCAGTAAGTTTCGCGACTTCAGAGATTGAATAAAAAAGCTTCTTAGATTCCACATTTATTTCAAGGCTTTTTTTAGAAATTCTATACCAGCTACATTTCCAACTAAGGCCAAAGATTTTGCTGCTTCAATGCTGACCTGCCAGTCTTTATCGTGCAGGCATTCTTTTAAGAGAGAAATAGATATGGAAGTAGTATCTTTTAATTCTCCCAGAACTCTTGCCGCAGTAGCCCGTATGACTGGATTATTATTTTTTAGCGATTCTCTGACAAGAGGGAGAAGTCTATTGTCCTGCAATCTTCCTATTATGTCCAGCGCTTCCTGTTTTTCAAGAATATCGTTTGAGAGGACGCTCTTTTTTAATGTTCTCAGTGCTTCTTGAGTAGGGCAGTGCATCCATTTATAAAGAAAAGTAGTACCTACAGCAATGATGATGAAGACTATAGATATTAAAATAGTCGCTTTCTTGACTTTTTTGCTGTGCATAGCACGTGCTTCCATTAAGTTTGGCAATATATCTTTTTCAAAAGAAGGAGCGGTTTTAAGAATTTTTTCATACATCTTTATAGCTTTTGCCCATTTTTTATGCCTTAATAATTCGGTCCCCAATTCCATTTCTCTTATTATTGTTTCTTCTTTTGCAACAACTCGTTCAAGGTGTACTAATATTTTATCTGTAGGAACTTTAAGTTTGAGTGCATGACGATATTCTTCCGCTGCTTTAGCGTATTCCAGATTTTTTTCTAATTCTAAGCCTTTATCAATAAAGTCGGTTGCCTTTATATATTCTTTTATGTTAACTCCACATTCATTACAAAATGTCCAGCTTTCGGGGCAATTATTTTTTCCACAATATAAACATTTCATTACTTTAACGCCTCCTTTTGACCCTCTTTCTGCAATCTTAAAATGCTTTCAGTAGCGGCAAGTCGTACCTTGTAATCGCTATCTTCTTTCATCAGTTTGTTTAGGACAGGGACCATTGATTTATCTCCGGTTTCTCCAAGCGCTCTTGCTGCTTTATATCTAATCTTAGAACTGGAGTGATTCAATGCGGTCTTAAGTACAGGGATAGATGCGGTATCGCCTATGTTTGCTAGCTCGTAAGCAGCTCTAAGTTTTATGTCAGTATTTTCGGAGTTAAGTAATTTATGCACTTCGGCAATACCTTTTTTGTCTTTAGCTCCGGCAAGGGCAAAAGCAGCTTCTATGCTAATGGCGCTCTCTTTATCCGATAGTAATTCCTGTAAGACCGGGATAGAAGTTGGATTCTTAACTTTCCCTATTGATTTTATTGCTTCTACGCGTGGTTCAAGCTCTTCTCTTTTTAGTTCTTTTGTTAAAGTTTTAAGACCGAGCGTATCTCCTTTCTTGGCAAGAACTTCTGCTGCGGCAAGTTTCTCTTCTTCGGAACCTTTTTCCACAGTTGTTCTCAGTATATCCATTATGCCTGGTTCTTTAATTTCCGTTAGAGTATTTATAGCAAGAAATTTCATACTTTTCGCTCTTTGTGCCGAATCAGCAAGACTCATTGGTCCTATATCAAGAGGTATTTTTTCGCCCTGTGCAATTAAAAGTTTTTCCAATGTTTTTATTGGAATATTAACGGTATCTCTTTTATCTGGAACTTTTTCAAATTTACGTACCATTTTCTCCGGTAATTCTTTAAGAGAGGGTAAAGATGCTTGGGATGGTGCAACTTTACGGAATTTTATATCTAAATCCGACTTTTCAAGCCTGATTCGTTCTTCCTGCGAACCGCCGAATTTTTCCAATGCAGCTTCTATGGCATAATCTTTTTTCCTTAGATCACCTGCAGGAATTTCTGTTAACCCTTTATCTATATGATATGTTTTTTTTGTGTCTTCAATTTGTTGTTCATTTAAAAGAATTTTGCTGTTATCGGTAGAAACTACCTTATCCGGGTTGGGAATAGGTATCTTAGTTTTAGCGCTATCATCCGCGCCTAACAATATAAAAAGAATAAATGTTATCATATTATTTTTATCTGCTCTTTTTTACAAATTCAATGATTAACTTGGATGTATTAAGCCTTGTTATCTCTTGTTTTGATTTTAGAAGGCTGCGCAATACATGATTTGTTCTAAACCTGTATTTACCAAGTTTTAAACTTACTATTGCACTGTAAAGTCTGTTCCACGGCTCAGTTGATACTAAATCTTTTCGTATCATTGGTAAGATGGTTTTGTCTCCGAGCTGAATTTTTGATAGCGCTAATAAACTTCTTTGCCTTATCTCGGCTACCGAAGGTTCTATATCTGTGAGATCTTCATCTGCAGTTATTGTTGCCAGCCCGCGCACAAGATAAAAAGGACTCAATAAAGGCATTTTATACGTAAGGTTAATGTTTGTCTGGGAAGTCTGAACAAGGTTATCCATAAGGATTTTATTAATAGTTGTTAATTCTTTGGAAGTCAATGTTGTACTGAGTCTTCTCAACATAGATGCCGCAAGAACTTTTATGTCCTTGGATGTGTCACTTAGAAGCGGCTTCACGGAAGGTATCCAGCTGGTGCTGTAATTGTAAAGTATTTCTTTGTTGCCTAATAAATTGAATGCATACAAAACTTTGAACCTTGAATCTCTGGAATCACTTTTCAAAAGCGAATCTATTAAATCCAACCCGTTTGAATATTTTAGGTTAAGTAATAATACGCTTGCGCCTATCCGTAAATCAATGTCTTTTGAATCCATAAAATAACTGAGATAAGGTAGAATAGTTGTGTCCCCCCTGTTTACAAATATCCATGCAGATGCAAGTTTGGCAGGAGTACTCCCGTTATACAACGTAACTCTTAAATCTTTTAATGCGGAATTATCTTCTAGGTGCGTTAATGCAGCAAGAGAATAAATACGCTTCATCTCGTTTTCACTGTGCGAAAGAACCTTAAGAAGAGATCCGCTTTCTTTGTCTCCTCTTAATCCCAGTATTAATGCAGAAGAATTCCTTACATCCAGATTCGGTGAATTCAATAAACTATGTAACTCCCTCGTGGCAAGAACGGGTAAACTGTTAATATGCCATACCCAAACTCCTCCACAAACAAGAACTGCCCCAATAATAATCAAAACTATTTTACTGCGAAAACGTGTTTTTAATTTTTCCCCTATTAATTCTAATGCTTTTTCACTGCTGTCATCCGGCAAAAGCGAATGCAGTTCGACAAAGGCTTTGTGGGCTCGTAATAAGTGCTCTGACTCGAAAAGCTTTTTCGACTCTTCTTTTAAAAAAGAGATTCTTCCTATTATTGAATCAATTCTTTTTAACTTCTCGCTTGCCTCTTTTACCAGATGTGGAGACTCAATCGCTTCGTATTTGGCTTTTGCTTTTTCGTATTGATACTTTTGCTCGAACTCTTTTGCTTCTGCTAAAAAACGGATTTCCTTTTCATATAAAGAAATGTCAGTACGGCAGAACTCACAAATTTTATCTTCTGTAGATATAGTTTTTTTGCAGACAGCACATTTTTTGAATAAAGTCTTACCACAGGAAATACAATGCTTTGAATTGTCTATTAACTCTTTATCACAAAAAGGACACTTCATTTTTTTCCTTTCTT
>JAQTXJ010000103.1 GCA_028688815.1 bacterium
TCGGGCAATGCTTTTAATTTTATCTGAACATTGTACTTCCAAATTTCTCCGTATTTATTAAAACTAAATGCTATATCCCAACAATGTAAATCCCTATATAACGAATAACTTTCTTCCACCGTGTTTTTATTGACAATATCATATCTTCTTGCCATTGACGCTTTCCAATTTCTTGTCAAATTGACGTTAATCGTCCCCCATATACTCTTCTGTTCGTTAAGTGTATCCGGAAACCAGTTATAAGTTGTCGAAAGATTAAAAGTCTTGCGCACCAAACTTGACCCGATCGTCAAACGTTCAAATCTTACTCTCTTTTCAGATGTTTTATAAGTAGAATATGCCTGCAAATCTATCAAAGGTATTGCTCTTGAACAAGAATAAATACCTATATCGTTAAATTTATTATGCACAAAATCACGGCTTCCTGATAGATTTATTGACCCGAGACTGGCTTTTTTTTCGCCATATACCAACTGGAATTCATTGTTCACGCCAAATGAAAAAGATTTTGTAGTATCCATTAATGAAAAACTAATATTGGGAGAACTTATATGCCTGATTTCAGGCTTAAAAATGGATTTTCCATATATATTCGTGGAAGCCGTTACGCTATATCTTGAATGATATGGTTTTACATCCGGGATTGGTTTCTTGAAACTATAACTATGTCCTGTGGAAGGTGAAATTGCAATATATCTAAAAACATTAAATGGAAAAGTAAATGATGCGCTGTTATCCCATGCTTGCTGATAATCCGAAACTCCTAACTTTGAATTTGATATACCTCCCGAATAAGAAAAATACCCCTTAAAAATACGAATAGGCGTTAATCCATAAGTTATCCCCGGGGCTGTTCTCTGGATACTGTTTCCTATTGTATCGTCTAAAGTTTTTCTTTCCCTGACAATTAAGTTAACGGAAGCCCTGTCCCAAGATTTATTCATAGATAAATACGAATCAATTATTTTATCAAGTTTTACTACTGTCGTATCGCTATAATCAGACGTATACTTTCTATCGCTTTCAAAATTTCCCTTTACTATTAATGACATTCTTGATGCCATTCTCTGCGAGTGGTTTATTTGCATAGTCCAGCGTTCATTTCCCTGTTTCTCTTTTATGTATGACCCATTCAATCCTCCGCTGGAATACTGCGATAGAACCCACCTCCCCTCAAGCAAACTTTGTAACCCCTGTATCTCAAAATAATTAACCGTAGCCGTAATATCCGAATATTTATTCGTTACCCAATAATAAGATAAGTTTTGTATGTATTTTCCTTTATCCGACGAAGTTCCGACTTGAGGAAGATGTAACCACCCTGATTGCCTACCTTTTTTAATCGGGAACCACCAGAAAGGTGCCGCTAAAAGAGGTATCTCGCCCACAAAAAACACAAGCGGTTTTAAATAAATCATATCATCCACATATACTTTTAACTCCCTTGCCCAAAAATAATAATGAGGGGGGCGCCTATCACAGGTTGTAAATTTTCCATAATCTATATTTAACGCGCTTGTATCTACTTTCCTTATGATCCTTCCTTCAAACCACCCCTTGTCCATTTTCGTCCTGCCATCTAAAATAATACCCTGCTCCGTTTTCAAATTATATTTCATCTTCCTACCCGTAATTGAATCCTGGCTTCCAACCCATAATACCGGGTTTCCCCATATTGTAACAATTTCATTGTTCAATTCGTATTTTATTGTATCTGCCTTTGCTCTTACTTCTGGAGTCTTTATACTGGCATCTCTTTTTAACCATATTACTTTATTATCCCACATATAGACTAACGTATCCCCTTTATAAGTGGAAGTTCTCGCCTGCACGTCTTTCTTTTCGTTTTTTCGAGAGAGAATCTGGCCGTCCACCTTAGGCGAAACATATACGCTATCAGTAATTTGGGGAGATATTTTTAAGGATTCTATGGAATCTACAGATGCTGCTAATGTTACAGGTATTACGGGTGTCGCAGATACTAATACTAGAGTTAAAATAAATATTGTTTCCAAGTTATGTCGCGCACAGAGAATTATTCTATTTTGAACATTTTGCAATCAACATTGCTACTTCCTCGGAATATGAATTTTCTGGATAAGTTTCCTGTATCGATTTTAGATATATATTTGCAGACTTAGTTTTTCCTATCTTTAAATATAATTTTGCAGTCTGCAAATCCTTTTTAACAAGCTTATCTATACATCTCTTTTTGTTTTTCTCTATTTTAGTCTTATATTCACTGTCGGGATATTTTGCCAAAAATTTATCCAACTCCTGCATCGCCTTTATAGTCGCAGTTTGTTCGAGATAAAATGGTGGAGAGTGTTTAAAATAACATACGGCAAGCTCATATTCTGCCTTCTGCATAAATCTTGAATTAGGATAAGTGTTTATAAAAAAATCATATTCCGTCTCCGCCTGAACATAATTCTTTTTTAAATAACTTGACCTCGCAAGTAGATACTGCGATTCTTCAGTCCATTTACCGGCAGGAGATTCAAAAATTACGGATCTGAACTTCTCTATTGCTTTATCATAATGTTTAAGCTTATATTCTTTTTTTGCCTGTTCAAAAGCTTTCTCCGGTTCAAGTCTGGCTATTGACGTATGTTTTGCACAGCTACTGCATAAAATTGTCAATAACAGTATAATAGTTTCTATTCTTTTCATTAAACCCCCTTAATTATTGCTTCAACAAGTTTTGCTAATTTTGGTTCTGCTTCATTTGCAGCTTTTATAACCACTGCAGCCGATACAGGTTCAAGAATATCCGGCAACCCCATATCCGTAATTATTGACATTCCTATTACTTTGAGCCCACAATGCCTTGCTACAATAACTTCAGGAACGGTTGACATTCCAACGGCGTCCGCACCCAATATTTTAATCATTCTGTATTCTGCAGGCGTTTCAAAACATGGTCCCTGTAACCCTAAATAAACCCCTTTTCTCACTGGTATTCTTTGCTCAAGCGCCACTTTTTCTGCTAATGCCAATAAATCTCTGTCATAGATATTTAACATATCCGGGAAACGGGGTCCAATTGAATCATCGTTTTTTCCTCTTAACGGATGTTCCGAGAAAAAGTTTATATGGTCGGATATCAACATTACATCTCCCCTGTTAAACAAAGAGTTTATTCCTCCGGCCGCATTTGATACAACCATAATTTTACACCCGAGAGCTTTTAAAACTCTTACGGGAAAAGTAACTTCTTGCATTGAATATCCCTCATAATAATGGAATCTCCCCTGCATCGCTACAACTTTTTTCCCGCCAAGCGTTCCAAATAATAATCTGCCCTTGTGCGATTCTACAGTAGAAACAGGAAAATCCGGTATCTTATTGTAAGGGATTGAAGTTTCCACTTTTATTGACCCGGCAAGCCTGCCCAACCCGGTTCCAAGTATTATGCCGATTTCCGGTTTCATCCTGGTTTCTTTTCTTATGGCGGCTACCGTTTTATTTATTTTATTTTTTAAGTCTTCCATTATGCTCCTTTTATTCTACATAAGTCACTAAATTTTTTTCTGATTCCCAGACTTTTATTTCCTTTAATTTTACGGATTTATCAAGTTTTTTACTCATCCTGCCCCATATTATTTTTGCTATATTTTCGGCACTTGGATTTATTTTTTTGAACTCCGGCAATTCATTCAAATTTTTATGGTCAAAACAATTTACTACTTCTTCTAATTTTTGTCTTAACACCCTAAAATCCATACCAAACCCCTCTTTTTTAAGTTTCTTCGCTTCTACCGTAATGCTAACCTTAAAATTGTGCCCGTGCATCCCGCAGCACTTTCCATGGTAACCGTTTAAGTGATGCGCCGCCGAAAAATGCGTTTCAGTTGTTATATTCCACATAAATATTATAGGAAGCTCTTTCCGCTCCGCCTCAGGCGGACGGATTAGAGATTCCTATCCCGCTGGATTCATCTTCCCTTAGATTTCTTCTTCTTTTGCTTGCAAACGCCGTTATCCCGACTATTGCCGATAAACATGCCATTATACCTATTAGTATCAGGGTTTTATTGTTTTTATCCGTATTTACGTTCACGGCTCTCTGCCCTTTTTCTGCATCAACGGAAGCTTTCCATATTTTTTCAAATTCATTGCTGAATATTTTCGCAACTTCCGGATTTTTAATTATCATAATGTTTTCTCTGTTCTTCTCATCTGCCGACCTTGTCCAGTTAAACGACCCCGTAACTAATACCGTATCGTCTATTACCGCAAACTTGTCGTGCATCAAACCGTCTCTCGTATCGTATCTCACAGGTACTTCATTTTCTACAAGCCTGGCACTTTTATTATACTTACCCATTTTTTGACTCTTGTCAAGCACTACTCTGATATTCACTCCTTTCTTCTTACTTTTGCATACTTCATTAGTTATATCATTATCCGTAAAATAATACATTGCTATAAGAATTTCTGTTTTTGCATTTTTAATTTCATCTATAACGGAATTTTTACACCCACCGTGAGGGGAAAAACATACTCCAATCTCAGTATTATACCCAAACAGTATGCCAACTAAAACAAACAATGAACACATCTTTCAAAATAATTTTCTGCCTTCTCTTTACTTTCTACTCTCTACTCTACCTACACCTTTTTAAGAGCATTCTTTATCAATTCTTCCAGTGTTTTACCTGAGACCTGGCCAACGATGTCTCTTGCTTTTTTAGGCGCAATTCCGAGTCCAATAAGCGCCTGTATAGCATTTCCTTCTATAGTATTTTGTATTTTTTCTTCTTTATACCTGTTTTTTAACTCAAAAATTAATTTCTGCGCTCTTTTCCCGCCTATTCCCTTAATAGAGGCAAGGGTTTTATCGTCTTCATTTACTATTGCAGACTTAAAGAGTTCAAAACTCGTGCTTGATATCATTCGAATCGCCGTTTGAGGGCCTATGCCTTGAACAAGCAGCAAATCCCTGAAAAAAATCCTTTCCCCGGGAGTTTTGAATCCGAATAACGTAACCTGTTCATTAGTAAAATTAAAATCAACGTGTATGAGAATTTTTTCTTTGCTACCTATTTCTCCTAATTTATCATAAGTTGATAATGGAATATTTATATTAAATGCAATGTTTCCCGTTTCAAACACTAAATTTGTAGGTTCTTTATGTGCAACTTTTCCTTCCATCCATTCTATCATTTTTATCTTATCCTCGAGAAAAATATTCTTGAATTTTCTTCTCGCATTCTATAGCATAAAGCGCACGCTAGCGCATCTCCAACATCCAGCGAAGGGAGTATTTTCATACCCGTTAATCTTTCTACCATACTATGTATCTGGTCTTTTGATGCCCTGCCATTACCGGTTACGGCCATTTTTATTTCCGCAGGCGAATATTCTTTTATTTTTATTCCCATATCCGCAGCCGCAAGCAAAAGAACTCCCCGCGCATGTGAAAGCTTACCAAAAGTGCCAAAGTTTTGTTTATAGAAAACAGTCTCATATACGGCTATTTCAGGAGAATATTCCTGCATTACCAATTTCATTCCATCATAAAGAACTTTCAGACGCTCGGCCAAAGGCATCTTTTCCGTAGTCTCACATATTCCGCATTTCAGGATTTTATTAGTTTCTATGATTGCGTAACCTGTGGTTCTCAATCCCGTATCTATGCCTATAATCCTCATAAGTTAAATCAAATATTAGAAATTAAAAATTAAATATTTTCCTATATTTTTTATATTCTGATTTTTTATGTTTTGTCTTTTTGATATTTGATTTTTGATATTGCCCGTTCTACCTATTCTTTTCTATTAACTGTTAACTATTATTTTCCCACTATCCCTGATGTGCTGCCAAAAACTCATCCGGTATATCAAAATTGGCATAAGCTTTTTGCACGTCTTCCTGCGCCTCAAGCTCATCCATAAGTTTTAATATTTGTTCTGCCGCTTTTGCGCTTTCCACTCTTATAGTAGTTTGTGGTATTTTAGTAATTTCTGCTTCTTTATATTTTATATTTTCTTTGGTTAAAGCTGCTTTTACTGTCTCAAAACTATCAACAGGCGTAGTAACAACAAAAATATCTTCTTCAAGACTCACATCGTCCCCGCCATTTTCAATACAAACATCTATTAATTTTTCTTCCGTTGCTTCCGTCTTATCTATAAATATATGCCCTTTATCTACAAATTGCCATGCCACACAACCGTTTGAACCAAGGTTCCCGCCGTGTTGCGCAAATATGTGCCTTATTTCCGATGTAGTTCTGTTTTTGCTGTCCGTTACAGTCTCGACAAGCACTGCTACCCCTGCCGGGCCATATCCTTCATAATTTAAAGCTTCATAACTAACACCCTCTAATTCGCCTGTTCCTCTTTTTATAGCCCTTTCCGTATTGTCTTTGGGCATGCCGGCCGCTTTGGCAACCTCAAGAGCCGTCCTGAGTCTCGGATTCATATCCGGATTGCCGCCACCTTCTTTAGCCGCAAGAGTAATATCTTTAATGATTTTTGTAAACAGCACTCCTCTTTGCGCGTCCGCTTTACCTTTTTTTCGTTTTATCGTAGACCATTTTGAATGTCCTGACATAATTCCCTCCTTTTATTTTAATCCCTTAACCTGTTCAATAAATTTAACGAGATGTTCAATCCGAACTGCCCATATTTTTTTCCCTTTTTCTTTTGATGCTTTCGTTGGGTCTCCTATTGCGCCTGTTACCGATATTTCTTCTGTCTTAAATACCCATGGCACATAATGCTTATCATCAAACCGTAAATATGAACTTGGAAAATTTAATTTAGTTTTTTTAATTTTATCTTTATGAACTAAATGTTCCCTGTTAGCTAATGAAGTAGATGTTTCATATTCGCCGGAATGCGTATCATCTGGTGTTTTTATTATCTCATTCACTTCTTTAGAAGTTATTTCCCCTGAATCTATGAATATTCTAAGATTTTTTTCGTAATTCAGTTTTTGCGCCGCACATACAATAGCCGCTTTGTTTCCACCGTGACCGTTTATAACAAGTATTTTCTTTACTCCATAACCGACAAGAGAACATCCTATCTCATAAACAATTGCTGAAAGCGTATCGGGTGAAATTGATATAGTCCCGGGGAAAGCAAGATGATGATACGA
>JAQTXJ010000001.1 GCA_028688815.1 bacterium
ATTATAAAGGGCTGGGATTTAAGAAAGGGATATGTCCTGTTGCGGAAGATTTTTATCAAAGAGAAATCAGTATTCCATTATATCCATCTATGAAGAAAGAAGACATACAATATGTAATAAAAAAAGTGTTGGATGTCTTTAAAGAAAATTGATACTTAAATGAATAAGATAATTTTAGGAACTGCACAATTTGGTATGGATTATGGAATTAATAATAAAACAGGGCAAATATCCAAAGAAAATACCTTTGCAATTCTTAATAAAGCGCTTGAATCCAGGATAGATACACTAGATACTGCTAATTCATATGGGGAAAGCGAAAAAAAGATAGGAGATTTTATTAAGGAGTCCGGGAAAAAATTTAAAATAATATCTAAACTGCCAAAATGTAACCTTTCTGAGGTAAAAAATATATTTGATACGTCTCTTGAAAAATTAGACATAGATATGTTTTACGGCTACATACTTCACAATTTTGAATACTATAAAGAAAATCCCGGGGTATGGAATATTTTAGAAGAATTAAAATTCAGAGGCAAAGTAAAGAAGATAGGGTTTTCTCTCTATTTCCCTTATGAATTAGATTATATTTTACAAAATAAAATAAATATAGATTTAGTGCAAGTGCCCTATAATATTTTTGACCAAAGATTTGAACAATATTTTTCAATACTTAAAGATAAAAACGTAGAAATTCATATACGTTCTGTATTTTTACAAGGATTAGTTTTTAAAAACCCGGAAACTTTAGATAAATATTTTGAGAAGATAAAAGGAAAAATAGCTAATATACATTTAATATCTGAACAATCCAACATTCCTCTTGTAGCTTTGTGTCTTAATTTTACGGTGCTTAATAAGTTTATAAATAAGGTTGTTGTCGGTATTGATAGTATGAAAAATTTCGAGGAAATTCTCTTTTCAGAGAACTACATAAAAAGTGTTGAAAGTATAATTAATTCGCTTTTTGGTTTTAAAGAAGAGGATGAAAATATAATATTACCATTTAATTGGAAATTAAAAAAAGACTAATGCATAATATAACTGCAATAATACAGGCAAGAGTGGGGTCAACAAGATTGCCCGGAAAAGTATTTTTAGAATTGGAAGGGAAAAAGGTACTGGAACACATAATTGAAAGAGTGAAAAGTAGCAAATTTATTGAAGATATTGTTGTTGCTACTACTGTTAGTAAAAAAGACCTTGAAATAGTAAAATTTTGTTCAAGTATTGGTATAAGTGTATATTGTGGTTCAGAAGAGGATGTTTTAGATAGATATTATCAAACAGCGAGGCTTTTTAAAATGAAACATATTGTAAGGATTACATCAGATTGTCCTCTTATGGACCCAAAGGTAATAGATAAAGTTTTAAATTTACACTTACGTAAAAAATCTGACTATACGTCGAATACACTAGAAGAAACTTATCCTGACGGGCAAGATGTAGAAATTTTTACATTTGAAGCATTAAAAATTGCATGGATGAATGCAAAATTGCCTTCCGAAAGGGAACATGTAACCCCATATATACGAAAAAACTCAAAGTTTAAAAAATCAAATCTAAAATGTAACAAAGACTATTCGAATAAAAGATGGACATTAGATAATCCTGAAGATTATGAGTTTATCAAGAAAGTGTATGAAAACTTGTATAATAAAAGAAAGCTGTTTGGTATGAAAGAGGTTCTTGAATATATAAAAACTAATCCGAAAATCGAAAAAATAAATCATTACATAGGTAGAAACGAAGGTTATCTAAAATCTTTAAAGAATGATAAAAATTTAAAATTAGTTAACCCAAAAAAAACTAAATAGCACCGGGAGGATTCGATGAAAGTAATAAAAACAAATTTAAAGAAGTCGATGAAATTGTTCAGGAGAGCGGAATCTATAATAATGAACGGGACTCAGTTGTATAGCAAGATGCCTTCCGTTGGAGTAGAAGGGGTTTCGCCAGTATATTTTGTAAAAGGCAAGGGGGCACATGTTTGGGATTTAGAAGGGAATGAGTATATAGATTTTACAATGGGATTAGGGCCTTGTATGCTTGGGTATAATAATCCTAAGATAAAAAAGGCAGTATTGAAACAGATAGAGATAGGGCCTATTTTTTCACTTCCTAATCCAATAGAAGTTGAATGTGCGGAATTAATAACGAAAGTTGTTCCTTGTGCTGAGATGGTTAGATTTCTTAAAACGGGTTCCGAGGCAACTCAAGCGGCTGTCAGAATCGCTCGAGCTTTTACGGGGAGAGAGAAAATAATCAGGGGACATTATCATGGGTGGCATGAATGGTCAGTAGCCGGGACGATAAAAGACGGCGGAGTTCCTAAAATATATAAAGAGTATGCATTTGAAGCTCATTATAATAATCTTGAGGAGTATAAGCAGTTATTTAATAAACATAAAGGCAAGATTGCAGCAGTAATAACTGAGCCTATTGAGTTTGAAGAACCAAAGAATGATTTTTTAAATAAACTAAAAGGTTTGTGCCATAAAAACGGAGCGTTACTTATTTTTGATGAAGTTGTTACGGGATTTCGTTTTAGTATAGGGGGAGCGCAAGGATATTTCAATGTCACTCCGGATATTTGTGCACTTGGTAAGGGCATGGCAAGTGGTTATCCTCTTTCAGCAGTAGTAGGAAGGAAGGATGTGTTTGAGGGAGCAAAGAATAAGATTTTTGTATCTTCTACTTTTGGAGGGGAAACTGTATCTTTGGCTGCTTGCATTGAAACAATAAATATTTTGAGAAAAGAACCTGCGAATAAGAGAATATGGGAGATAGGAAGCAAGATTAAAAACGGGTTTAATAAAACAGCAGAAAAGACAGGAAGCAATATCAGATGTATAGGGTTACCGCCTCGTCTTGGTTTTGATTTCAAGACTTTAAATAAGGGAAATTCGAATGAACTAAAAACATTATTTATGCAGGAGATAGTAAAGAGGGGAGTTTATTTTGTGTGGAATATGTTACCATCATATGCTACTACGGATAAAGATATAAGTATCGCACTGGAAGCTTTCAAAGAGAGTTTGGAAATCTGTGTAAAAGCAGAGAAGAAGAATAACGTAAAAGAAAAATTAGAGGGTAAAATCCCCATAGTTGTTATTTAAGATTAGAAAGGATGTGAAATGAAAACGTCGGCAATAATTCAGGCAAGGATACTTTCCAAAAGACTGCATGAAAAAGTGTTAAAGAAATTACCTTACGATGGGCAATTAAGTGTCTTAGAGCAGGTTATAAAAAGATTGAGACAATCTCGAGAATTAGATGAGATAATTGTTGCGACAACGCAAGAAAAAGAGGCGGAACAGATTGTAAAAATATGTAATAAGTGGAACATTAAATACTTTAGAGGATGCTCAGAAGATGTTTTATCAAGATTTTATTTTACTGCTTGCGAGAATAATGTGGATATTGTTGTTAGAATTACTGCTGATTGCCCCTGTATAGATCCTGAAATTGTGGATTTAATGATTAAAAAGCATAAAAAAGCAAAAATTGATTATACCTCGAATGCGTTAATTAGAAGTTATCCTCGTGGGATAGATACGGAAGTTTTTGGTTTTAATGCATTAAAAAGGGCGTACAATAAAGCAAACAAATTATATGAGAGAGAACATGTAACTCCATATATATATAAGAATCCGCAGATATTCAAAATTGCTAATGTCAAAGCGCCTAAGAAACACTATGCCCCTGAAATAAGAATAACTCTTGATACCGAAGAAGATTATGTTTTGTTATGTGCAGTATTTAGTTATTTATATCATAAAAACGAATATTTTAATATCGGTGATATAATATCTCTTTTTAAAGAAAACCCATGGCTAAAAACAATAAATGAAAAGGTAGTTCAAAAAAAGGTAATTGGCACATTAGAAGAAGAGATTGAAGAAGCAATTGAATTGTTAGATATGCAGGATTTGAAGAAAGCTAAAGATTTTTTGAAAGAGCATTTTAAAAAATGAAAGTAGAGATAATTGCCGAAAGTAGTTTAAATATAGAGTTGGGCTACGGAAGTGTAATCAGAGTTTAAATTTTCTAAAGACCTTTTAATTAAAGGGAGCAAATCAAAACTTTACATAAGAGATTAAATGTTAAATGTTAAAATAGGCAATAGGATAATAGGGGGGAATAATCCTGTTTTTATCGTAGCCGAAATTTCCGCGAATCATTTACAGAATTTTGATTATGCAGTAGATTTAATTCTTGCCGCGAAACAGGCAGGAGTAGATGCAGTTAAAATTCAAACTTACACACCTGATACCATAACAATTGATTGTAATAATAAATATTTCCGAATAAAACAAGGGACAATATGGGACGGAAAAACTTTTTATGAGCTTTATAAGGAAGCTTATATGTCATGGGATTGGCAGCCAAAGTTAAAGAGAATTGCAGACAAAGCAGGTTTGATTTTCTTTTCTACACCTTTTGATAAGACAGCAGTAGATTTCTTAGAAAAAATGAAAACGCCTTGTTATAAGATAGCTTCTTTTGAAATAACGGATATCCCTCTTATTGAATATGTTGCTTCAAAAGGCAAACCTGTAATTATTTCAACGGGCATTGCCAAACTTTGTGATATAAAAGAAGCCGTTAATGCTTGTAGAAAAGTTAAGAATAATCAAATAATATTGCTTAAATGCACAAGTGAATATCCGGCCTCATTAGAGGAAGTGAATTTAAAAACCATACCTGATTTATTTAAGGTTTTCAGGACTGTTGTGGGGATTTCCGATCATACTTTAGAAATATCCGTTCCTGTAGCATCGGTTGCGCTTGGCGCAAAACTAATAGAAAAACATTTGATTTTAAGTAGATCTTCCGGAGGACCGGATTCTAAATTTTCTTTGGAGCCCGAGGAGTTTAAAGTTATGGTTAAATCAATAAGAGAGGTAGAAAAAGCGATGGGCAAAGTATCTTATGATTTAACGGAAAAGATAAAGAAGAGCAGAGAATTTTCGCGTTCTTTATTTGTTATAAAAGATATAAAGGCAGGAGAAGTATTCACAGAAGAAAATATTCGTTCAATAAGACCCGGTTATGGGCTTCATCCAAAGTATTTGAAAGATATTCTAGGAAGAAAAGCTAAAAAAGATATAAAAAAAGGGACTCCGTTAAGTTATAAATTAATAACTCAAAAGTAAAAGTAATGAAAAAACAACTTTCCAAAAATGTTATAGTTAATACAATATCCGTTATATGGCGAATGCTTATAGGATTTGTGATAATGCCGTTAATGGTAAAGAATTTGCACCAGGATGGATATGGAGTATGGGTACTGGTAGTATCTTTCACAATATTCGGTTACTTAAATATCGTTGAATTTGGCATTGGTACATCAGTTATAAAATTTGTTGCTGAACATATTGCGCTTAAAAGAACAGATAAAATTAATCAAACAATCAGTGCCGCATTAATTTTTTATTTTGGGCTTGGCATTTTATCCGCAATAGGATTATTAATTTTTAAGGATATTGCTTTCTTTAAACTATTTAAAATACCTAAAGAATTTATAAGACCCACAAATATACTTTTGTATATGATGGCATTAAAAGCAATAATAGATTTCCCGACACAAGCCATATCATCTGCTTTAGAAGGATTTCAAAGATATGACATATGGCGTTCTTTAGAAATTCTCAGGGATACTTTACAAGCAATAACAACTATACTCCTATTATTTTTAGGGAAGGGATTGGTTGAATTAGGCATGCTGCTTCTAGGAATAAGTATTTTCAATCTTATTAGTTGTATAATAACAGTGAAACATTTGTTTCCTCCATGGAGATTGATAATAAAAGTCCCTTATGAAATAATCCGTAATATGGCAATATTTAGTAGCAAAATATTTGCTATTCGCATAAATGCTATTGTTTATAATGGAATGGACAAGGTCATTATCAGCACTATTATAGGAGTTGGGGCATTAACGAATTATGCTATTGCTGAACGCATTCAATCATTAGGGAATACGGCAATGTCATTGGTAAGTTTAGTTCTGGTCCCCACGGCATCAATGTTATTTGCCCTAAAAGACATACCTAAACTTCAACAAACCTTTATAAGAGCAACAAAATATACTATGGCTCTTTGTGTTCCACTAACTTTAGCTCTTATGATTTTAGCCAAACCACTGATTTATTATTGGATAGGGCAGGAATATGTATATATATATAGAATGGCGCGATTATTTCTCTCGTATCTTTTAATCTATTCTATAGTACCGGTTGCGTATAATATGCTTATTGGTATAGGGAAAATAGGCGCCTTATTACGAATTCAAATAATTTCTACGCTTATTAATCTATTAATTAGTATATTTATTACATATAAAATTGGGATAACCGGAGTAATATGGGGCACTATTATTGGCACATCTTTTGCAATCGTCCCTTATTTATCTATTGCTTTAAAAACATTCAAATTAAAATGGACTCTTTTTTTGCATGGTACTACATTAAAAGTTTACCCTGCTTCTTTTTTATCAGCAGGATTGTTATTGATTTTTTCAAAGATTGCGCCTCCTCATTCTATAATAGAAGTTGGAATGTATTTTGCAGGGTTTGAAATTATATTTTTTTCTATATTTATAATTTTAGGATTAGATAAAATAGAGCGAAATTTTGTAATAGATAACGTTCGTTTACAAATTATCTCTATTAAACACTCCCTAAAAAAATAAAAAGAGCGTAAACGTGATGTCTAAAAATTAAGCTATGAAAGTCTTATTCATTGAGCATTATTTTGAGCAAGACATGGAAGCGCTAATGTTTGAACGCAATGGAATCCACGAATTCAGATATATCTCTGCAAATTATTTTGCATTAAAAGCAAGAAAATTTTTCCCCGATGTTGTGTTTAATGGTTTGGAAGAATATTGTAAGCCAAAATATAGATTAGCTCGATATAAATGGAGTCAAAAAGCTTTTAAACTTTTCAGGGAACTTTACAAAGTTTATCCTTTTGACATTGTAATTGCACCTTCCGATAGTTTTTTCTATATCAGAGATCTCGTAACTGCAAGTAAAAAATGGAAAATTCCGTTTATCGTGGCACAGAAAGAAACAACCATTGCTCCAGGGACAATGAGAACTCATTCAAAAGAAGTCGGAATGTTTTGTCCGTTTATTTCAGATTATATGACAGTTTGCAGTGAAAGGCATAAAGAGTTTTGGCTTAAATCCGGAGCATCTGGTAATAAAATTGAAGTTACAGGGCAACCAAGATTTGATTTCTATAAAAACCAAAAAAAATGGTTATTACTGGATCAATTAGGCATCTCTTTGAATCCTAAATTAAAAACGATTCTCTTTTTTACTTATGAGTTAGATGCTTATTCCCCGGACGGACAAAAAATATGGGAAGATTTAAGAACAGACACAGAAAAAATACTTGCTGATCTTGCAAAAAACAACCTTTTTAATATAATTATTAAACCACACCCTCAGCATAACATTGAAGACATAGAATTTTTTTCCTCAAGATTGCAATCTTTGTGTGGTTCTGTATGGAAGAAATCCATATTTGTAGCTGACCGCAAGATGGATGCCCGACAATTAATAGTTAATAGTGATATTGTTATAGCCTTTCAAAGCACAGCCCTTTTAGAATCCTTGATATCCGGGAAAAGGGTTATTTATACATATTGGGGAGAAGGGCAAAAAATAGAAAAAGTTAAAAAATTTATCCTTCCTTTTTATGATTACTCTAAGATAATGGAATGCGTAAATTCCCCCAGTGAACTTAAACAGGCACTCTTACAAAACAGCTATCTCCAAATGAACAAAGAAATATTAAAAGAACGAATGGATGCTTTTAAGGAATATTTAGGTCCATTAGATGGGAAATCAAGTGAACGGACATGGCAAGCAATCGAAAAAATTACGGATTCTTATTACATTCTTAATAAAGATTGGAACAAATTTCATAATTCTTTTAGATATGGTTATCGCGCTTATTGTATCCGAGAAATATTTATTGCAAGTATAACAAAGTTATTATGGTTATTTGCGTTAAGTATTTCAAAAAAGATATTTAAATCAAATATAAATCATATAATTACACGTACAGAAAGACAGGGGAAACGAATTATGGAATGTAAAAATGCTATTGGCAAATCATCAAAACAGCCAGAAGAACTTGTTGGACATATAGACGAAGAGATTATGACATTTATAAAAAATAAGTTTCATTTATCTCGAAAACTTGGTTAATTATAATTGTATGTTATATAAAAAAAGATAAACGGAAAATACAATAAATGAATTACCTTATAAGATCAAGAAGCAACAACGGTCTTGTTTTCAAGAATTATTTACGTATGAGCTTTTTATTTGTTAAATGGAACTTACGACATCGGATTCCTTTTCTAAACACTACTCTTATGAAGCAAATACGTCAAATTACTTCGGAACTAAGCAATAAAACAAATAGTCTTCCTATAAAAAACAAACGGAAAAATATATTGTTTTTTACCATGCGCCAGGATCCGCCACATTTAGCATGGAATAGTGTCTTAGCTATGGCGCTAATGGCAAGAGGGCATTCAGTTAAAAATGTTGCATGTGATGGATTTATCAGAAAGGCATGTAATAGTGGACAATATCCTGACATGAAAAGAAATAACTGTTTTTTATGTAAACTATATGCAAAACAGCTTTATAAAATATCGCCTATTTTTACAAATTGGTTAAGTGATTTTGCTATAAATGAAATTTGGGAAAAAGCAGAGAAAATGATTACCGATGTCAATTGTAAAGATTATGAAAGTTTTTGTTATAAAAATCTACCTATTGGTAGATTAGCAGAAAGCTCAACGGTACATTTTCTTCGTGAGGGGGAAATCGGATTAGACAAAGAGTCTCGCCATGCATATCACGACTTTATTTGTGGTGGTATAGTTATGGTAGACATATGCGAAAAAATTCTTAACCACTATAATCCTGATACTGTTATCATGCTCAACGGGTGGTTTATTACAGAACGAGTTATGTTAGAAATGGCTCGTCAAAAAAACATAAAAGTAATAACTTATGAAAATGGATTTCGCAGTAATACATTATATTTTTGCGAAAATGAACCAATAAAATATGAAATAGATGCTATCTGGAAACACTATTTTAAAACTCCTTTAGAGCCGGAGCAAAATAACACTTTGGACCATTACTTGAACACAAGAGAATCGGGAGACTTAGGTTGGGCAGTATATAAATTAATCCCCCAGGACGCCAAACTATTAAAAACTTCCCTGGGCCTAGAACAAGGGAAGAAAACAGTAGTTGCATTTGCAAGTATTGCATGGGACTCAACATTGTGGAAACTTGATATAGGTTTTTCTGATATGATAGATTGGCTAAAAAAAACTATGGAATATTTTATTGAAAATCCCCAATCTCAACTATTAATTAGACTTCACCCGGGCGAAGTAGTAAGCAAAGTAGCTTCCCGTGATTCAGTTGGCGATAAATTAAAAGTTTTTTTTCAACACTTACCTTCTAATATAAAAATTATAGAGCCTACTAGTAATATAAATTCCTATACCTTAATGGGGATAGCAGATATCGGATTAGTTTATACCTCAACTACCGGACTTGAAATGGCGATTAAAGGGAAACCTGTTATTGTTGCAGGGAATCCTCATTATAGAAATAAAGGTTTTACTTATGATCCGGAATCCCTTAAAAAATATATTGAATTTTTGGATTCTCTCTTGAAAAACGTTGAATCCGAAACTCTAATAAAAGAGCGTATTGAATTGGCACGTCGTTATGCCTATAGACTTTTTTTCAATGGCTCTATACCTTTTAGTCTTGTAGAAGAAAAGGAAATGGGTAATATTGACAATCAAGTTAAACTAAAGTTTACATCTTCAGATGAATTATCTCCAGGCAAAGACAAATGGTTAGACAATATTTGTGATACAATTATAAGCGGTTATAAATTTAAAGAAAACACTTAATTAATTTTTTATCAAGGAGCATAATGCTATTTTTAAATAATATGTTTCAACATTTAATAAAATGCATTAAAGGATTTTTATTTATGTGTTATACTGCCATTTTCACTTTGATTACACACACACGGATAAGTTTTTCCTCAAGCTTATATATTGGAACACATGCACATTTGATTTTAGCACGTGGAGCACGTATATTAAAATACGCATTTATAGACATACGAAAAAAAGCAACGCTTCATATTGGGAGGGGAAGTCTTATTGGAAGAGGGTGTGAAATAATTGTTGATGAAACGGCAAGCTGTTATATTGGTGATAACGTATCCATTGGTAGTTTTTCAAATATCCGTTGCAATAAAAAAATTGAAATCGGGAGCGGAACATTAATTGCACAATTCGTATCTATTATAGGAGGACAATATAAGTACAAGAAGAAAGATATTCCTATTGTAAAACAAGGATTTACGACTTGGGACGTTATAATCGGCAAGAATGTATGGATAGGTGCGGGGGTGATGATATTGCCTAATTCTTCTATATCTATAGGGGATGGCGCCGTTATTGCAGCAGGTTCTATCGTAACAACTAATATACCTGAGTATGCTATTGCAGGAGGTAGACCTGCAAAAGTAGCAGGTTTTCGAGAATAAAAACATACTGGACAATAAAAAGATTTCTATGTTAAGAGATATTCAATATTTGAGAATCAGCACTAAAAACTTAAGGGGACTTCTAATGTTTGTTGGGAGCCTTAGTTTGTCGATGGAATATCTTTTAAGTTTATTGAGTGGCAAAGATATGCGTTTTTCTTTAAACTGGATGGTTTTTCCATTTTTAATATTACTTGATTTCTGCTTGAATCCAAGTAGATATTTCAAACCAAAAGTATTAAAATGGGCTGCTCTATTGGCACTACCTTTAATAATATTTTATATTTCCGGCAATGATGCAAATGTCCCGGAAGAAATGTCACGATTTAGTCTTGTTAAAGCAGGTTTAAATGCCGTTCTTATTTTTTCCTTTTATATGCTTAATAGTGAAACATCTCAAAATCGTAAGATGATAATATATGGATTATTATTAGGCGCTACGTTTGGAATAATTTTACAATTTACGGCTATATTTAGCATTCTTCCCGAAGGAGCAATTAGCACAATCAAGGGATTATATGTTGATGTACTCCGGTTAGGAAGATTAGGTGGAGACCCCAATCAGTCTGTAATATATGTTTTAAGCACTGGAGCTTTTATTTCATATATATATTATACCAATAAAATACGAAATCAAATGTTATTGGCTTACATACTAAGCATTGTTTTAATCCTCTTTGTGGCTTCAACGGGCTCCAGATCGGGACAAATTGTTACGGTGTGTATGCTGTTTTTGTCTTTTTCACTATCATGGTCTAATATTCCAAAAAATTCCAAAAGAAAAATTGTTTTTTTAATATTCATTTTAATAGCTTCTTTATTTATCCTTTCCGCTATTTCAACAACTAAGTTTATAAAAACCGGACTTATATCTCGATGGCAATATAGTATGGAATATGCAGATGATTCAATAAGTCATAGGATCATGATGTATAAATGGTTATTTTCTAAACTTTTATCCGGAGTGCAACTTGTTGGTTTTGGGTACGGGAGATACTACCAAGAAATAGGGCATAGTTTGCCCGGTGGCGCATTTGCGATCCGCTGGCCCCACAATTCTTTCCCTGATGCATTTATTATCGGAGGGTTACCTTTTTTTGTTCTTTATTTGTTAGTTTGGATTATTGCTTTCACAAATTTGTGGAAAATATATAAAAATGGGCAAGGAGAAATAAAAGGCGAATCTTCGTTTTTCTTTATTCTATTAGTAGGTCTTTTTATTTTCAGTTGTTCCCTTAGTATTGTATGGATTAAAATAACCTGGGCTATTTTAGGCGTAGGTTTTGGTTTCTTACTATTGAAAGAGCCAATAGACGAAAAAAAATCAGAATTAAAAAATGGCAAGGACCAATTAAAAGTAGACAATTTATAATCAAAAGGATATTAGATGCGTATAATTATAGGAACGTCAGGGTTAGGAGCAGATGGAGGTATTGGTAGTTATGTTGATGAAATTGCTAAATGGTTAATTTCCCAAAATCATGAAGTTTTAGTGTGTTGTGCCTCTGTCACACAAATGAACGTTTCCAAATATCCATACCCTATTGTATTCACGCAAGTTATGAATTCAAACAAAGAAGAATTTATTTCAATCAAGGAACTATATGAAAACGTTATAAGTTTTCAACCGGATGTCGTAATTAATAATGATAATATCTATCTTTCAAATCTTTTCCCTGTTCTTGATTCAAAATGTATTAGAATAAGTGTCGTGCATGGCTACAGGGAGCATTTTGGTTGGGATGCCCATAAAATCATTAATGTTGCTGCGATTTATAACCATTCTTATATTGATTGGATTATTACGATTTCAAATTATATGTATTTAGGGATGAATAAACGTTTTAGATTCATACAAAATCAATTAAAGTTTTTATATAATGGGATTTATCCATTTGAAGAATTATTTATCCCTTACAAAATACGCAACAACGATAAAGAGATAAAAATACTTTTCGCAGGAGGACGAAAGCAAGAGAAAGGAGCAGATATTCTTCTTAATGCTTTCAAAAAACTGAATTTAGATAACGTATCAAAATTAAAAATTTTTTGGGCTGGGAGCCTATCCGAGAAAGGACCGTTTTCCAAAAAAGGGCTTGATAAGTTTAAGAACATTGAACTCTTAGGAAAAATGAATCGTAACGACTTGATGAGCATTTTAGCAAAATGTCATTATTTAATTATGCCTTCACGAATAGAAGCTTGCCCAATGCTTCTTTTAGAGGCTATGTCTTTAGGCGTTGCACCAATAGTTTCAGATTGTGATAGCGCAATGAAAGAAATTGTTGCAAAAGCAAATTGTGGTGTTATAATAAAAAGGAATAATTATAATGCATTAGCTGAAGCGATAAAAGGCGCTGTGAATGGACTTGCCTGGGAAGAGAACGCTAAACGAGCTAAAGAGTTTTTTTATGCTAATTTACATATCAATATATATGGCAAAAAACTTATAGAATTATGCCAAACTCCCAGGAACAAACGTCTTGGAAAAGCATTGCCATTTCCACCGCCTAATCTTATGTGCTTTCATCGCAAACCTTATATTGGTTCGAAACTTAGTTTTAATAATATAATTCAACGATATCGATATATATATGGAGTACTCCCAAAAAACAAATTTAATAATCAAAATTAGTCGATTTAATTAAACCAATGGATAATAAAGTTCTTATACTGCATAATATAATTTCTCCATACAAAACATTATTGTTCAACGAATTATATAAATTATATGATAAAATAACAGTATTATATATGGCAGAGACTGAGAAAAATAGAGAATGGAATATTAACAAAGATGAATTACAGTTTCCTTATGAAATTATGTTTAAAGGAGCTTTAGACAATGTAAATTCTTTGAGACTCATTATCAAAACATGGGAGAGATTAAACACTATTAATCCAAAGGTTATTATAATAGGCGGATATAGTTATATAACTTATTGGATATGCTTTTTTTGGGTAAAAGTAAATAAAAAAAAGATAATACTTTGGTCGGCTTCCAATGAAGAAGATAAAAATAGATTATTTTTAAAAGAAAAAATTAAAAGTTCTTTTGTTAAAAATTGTAATGCCGCAAATGTTTATGGGAAAAGAAGCAAAGATTATTTAGCGCACCTTGGATTAAAAGAAAATAAGATTTTTATTACAGGGAATGTTACAAATAATTATTTTTATTATAATCAAACAATAAATTTGAGAAAGAAAAAAGAAATTTTATGTAACCAATTAAAAGTTCCTTTTCATAATTTTCTTTATATTGGAAGATTTTCTAAGGAAAAGAATCTTTTATTTCTATTGAATGCTTACAAAAGGTTAAATGATAATAACTGGGGATTGATTTTAGTAGGCAATGGGCCACAAAGAGAAGAAATAGAGAAGTATATAGCAGACAATTCAATAAAAAATATTTTTCTGCCAGGATTCAAACAGAAAGAAGAAATTCCTACTTTTTTTGCAATAAGTGACGTTTTTGTTCTCCCAAGCATCTATGAACCATGGGGGCTTGTAGTTAATGAAGCAATGGCAGGTGAATTGCCGGTAGTGGTATCAAGGAAATGCGGTTGTTATCCTGATATAGTTAAGGATGGAGAAAACGGGCATTCTTTTGACTGCTTTGACAAAGATAAACTTTATACTTTGATGAGAGATATCGTTAAAGGAGAATATGACTTAAGAAAAATGGGAGAATGTTCATTGAAAATTATTAATAATTACACTCCAGAAAATGCAGCTAAAGTCATAATAGAAACCATTAACTTTGTGCTAAAAAATAATGACCAACAAAATTGTCAAGATTCTTTGGTATCCTAAAGACAACTAAAGATTATTGAAAAGAAATATATTTTAAAGAAAGGAACGTTTATGAAAATAGGGATTAATCTTTTGTTTCTTCTTCCAAATGAAGTTGGAGGAACAGAAACTTACTCCGTAGAGCTCTTAAGGAAAATACTAGCCTTAAAACATAACTTTATACTATTTACTAATTCATTAAATCATGATATCTTTTTGGATTCACCAAACATACAAAAAAAAATGATAAAGTATTCTGCACGAAATAAGTTTATACGTGTATTTCATGAACAACACACTATTCCGAAGTTATGTAAAAAATATAATATTGATATTTTATTTTCACCAGGATACACCTCCCCAATAAATATTAGATGCGCAACTGTGGTAACAATACCTGATTTACAGTATAAGCATTATTCTCATTATTTTTCTATATTTAAACGATTCTTTTGGGAGATAACAATTCCCCGTTCGATAAAAAGATGTGAAAGAGTTGTAACAATATCCAATAATTCATTAAAAGAATTAAAAAAATTCTTCCCCAAATATTCAAGTAAATATAGAATGGTTTATCCCGCCGTTAGAGATAAATGGATAGGATATAAATTCGATAAGGATTCTATTGAAAAAACAAAGATCAAATACAATCTCACTAAGCCTTACCTATTAAGCGTTGCAACAATGCTTCCACATAAAAATTTATATACCCTATTAAAAGCATTTAGTTTGACTATTAAAGAATTTCCCAATTTAGAACTACTATTAGTAGGCAAAGGAAGTAAAAACAAAAAATGTTCAAAATTAATTAAAGAATTAAACATAGAGAATAATGTTAAATCATTAGGGTATGTTAACGCGTGTGAATTACCTGTACTATATAAAGAAGCCGCAGTATATGCTTTCCCTTCTCTTTTTGAAGGATTTGGATTTCCCTTAGTAGAGGCTCAGAATTTTGGATGTCCCGTAGTATCTTCAATAAATACTTGCTTGCCTGAAATAGGAAAAGATGGTGCATTATATTTTAACCCGTTGGATGCAATTGATATTCATAATAAGATTAGAGATGTTCTCAAAAATGATTATTTAAAAAAACAACTTATTAATAATGGGTTTCAAAATATTAAGAGATTTTCTTGGGAAGAATCCGCAAGAGATATGATAAACATTTTTCAAGAAGCATATATTGGGTATGAAAATAAAAGAGAACTTACTTAAAATAGTTAGTTATGAAGGGAAATAAGGAGGAGGCAGAATGGATTTCGAAAAGTTCTTTAATGGAAAAAAGGTTTTAATTACAGGGGGACTTGGTTTTATAGGGAGCAATTTGGCAATTAAGCTTGTCGGTGCAGGCGCAAAAGTTACACTTTTGGATGCAATGATCCCCGGGCATGGGGGAAATCTCTTTAATGTTGAATCAATAAAGAACGATATTATTGTAAATTTTAGCGATATCCGCGATGAAAACAGCATGAACTACATTGTTCGAGAGAAAGACTATATTTTCCACCTAGCAGGGCAAAATGACCATATTTTAAGTTTGACAAATCCTTTTCCCGATATTGATATTAATATTAAAGGTTCTGCAGTACTACTTGAGGCCTGCGCAAAATTCAATAAAGATACGAAATTAATATATACTGGAACCAGAGGAGAGTATGGCTCAGCGGTTCAATTACCCGTAAAAGAGGATCGTCCTCTTAATCCAAAAGGCATTTATGAGCTTTCGAGTCTTACTGCTCAGAAGTTATTTAAAATATATAACGACAATCATAACATCAAATCTGTCTCGCTTCGTCTGACAAATGTTTATGGCGAAAGAGCCCAGATGCAACACTCTCGTTTTGGGGTTGTCAATTGGTTTATTCGTCTTGCCATTGATAATCAAACAATTAAGGTCTTTGGGGATGGTTCTATCCTGAGAGATTTTCTTTATGTACACGATACTGTAAATGCAATCCTGAAAAGCGCTATGTGTGATAAAGCGTATGGAGATGTCTTTAATGTTGGCGTAGATAAACCAACTAGCTTCCTGAACTTGGTTAAAACTATCATTGAAGTTGCAGGGAGTGGGAAATGGGAGTTTGCCCCTTTTACACCAGAAAGAGCAGCACAGGAGCCTGGGGATTTTTATTCTGACATTACGAAAGCAAAAAACATTATTGGATGGGAGCCAACAACAGAACTCAAAGAAGGCATTGCCATGACAATAGATTATTACCGGAAGTATAAAAAACTTTATTGGGGAGGCTCAAATGATTCCATTTGGTGATTTAAGTAGAGAGCATCTCGAACTTTCCGAAGAACTTGGCAAAATTATTAAAGATGTGTGCCAAGATGGATGGTTTATTTTAGGCAAAAAAGTAGAGGAATTTGAAAATGTTTTTGCAAGATATATTGGCAATAATGTTTATGGAATCGGAGTAGGTTCCGGTACCGAAGCGATCCATTTGTCGCTAGTAGCTTCAGGCGTTGAGCATGGCGACTATGTTATTACCGTTCCAAACACAGCAGTCCCTACAGTTTCTGCAATAAGTTTTGCCGGAGCAAAGCCGTTATTTGTAGATATAGACCCGAACAGTTTCAATATGGATCCAACACAACTCCGCAATACCATAATAAAAGAGAAAAAACGTCTGGGAAAGAAGTTAAAAGCCGTTATCCCGGTATATCTTTATGGGCAAAGTGCTGACATGACTCCTATATTAAATATTGCAAGAGAGTTTGATATTAAGGTTATAGAGGATGCGTGCCAGGCTCATGGCACTGAATATAAAGATTGCAAAGTCGGTTCAATGGGAGATTATGCTGCATTTAGTTTTTATCCAAGCAAGAATCTTGGAGCATATGGAGACGGTGGCATTATCCTGACTAAATCTCCAGCAGAGGCACAAAAGTTAAAAATGCTAAGAAACTATGGTCAAGAAAAACGATACTACCATAAAATTATAGGTTTTAACAGCCGATTGGATGAATTACAAGCTGCAATTCTGCTTGCAAAATTGAAGTATCTTGACGTTTGGAACAATAGGCGAAGAGACATTGCCACACTCTATTCCCAAGAAATTAAGAACCCCTTGGTTACGAAACCATCCCAAATGTCTTATGGAAAGCACATTTATCATCTTTATGTTATTAAACACCCCAATAGAGATGGATTAAGGACATATCTTGAAAAAGAAGGCGTTGCAACAATGATACATTATCCCATTCCAATTCATTTACAAGAAGCATATAATGACTTGAATTATGCATCAAATAGTTTCCCGGTTGCAGAGAAATGCGTAAAAGAGATAGTTTCGCTTCCTATGTTTCCTCAATTACGAGATGAGGAAGTTAAAAAAATTGCAGAGTTAATCAATCGTTATGACGGGACAGAAAATCCAAGATTTTAAATGAAAAGCAAATTCGATATTAAAATTACTTTTATACCAAAACAGCAAAATTAAGGAGATACTTTGGCTTACAGATTTTTAATTGTCGATACTTACTATCCAAAGTTTTTAGAAAAGTTTCACAATTTTCATAATCAAGACAGTTCTTATGATGAGCATTGGCAAGCATTAATGGACGAGCTGTTTGGCACATCTGATTTTTATTCGAAAAACCTAAAGAAATTGGGTTGCGAAGCAAGAGAAATAGTTTTTAATTCCATTATATTGCAACAAAAATGGATACAGGAACATGGTTTTAAAAAAGGATATTCGTTATTTTATAGAAACCCTCTAGGGTTTAAGATTATAAATCGATTGCCTATTATTCCCTGGGAATATAAACTACCTTACAAAATTTTAAAAGCTCAAATTGATTTTTACAAACCTGATATACTATATGTACAGGATATTACAGCGATAGACGATACATTTCTACATGAGATAAAGAATTCTATTAAATTAATCATTGGACAAACAGCCTGTCCATTGCCCACAAATATAAACCTGAAATTTTACGATCTAATTCTAACTTCTTTCCCGCATTTTGTGTCAAGATTCAGAAAAGATGGAATCAATTCAGAGTATTTTAGAATAGCCTTTGAACCGACAGTTTTAGAAAAGGTTGGCACACATAATAGATCGTATAATTGTACATTTATAGGAGGAATTACAAAAGCCCACCGTTACGGGACAGAACTATTAGAAGAATTGGCAAAAAAAGTTGATATAGATTTTTTTGGATATGGAATCGAAACCCTTTCTAAAAATTCCGTAATAAGAAAAAAACATCATGGGGAAGTTTGGGGAAAAGATATGTATAAAATAATGACCCAGAGTAAGATTACTATAAACAGACATATTGACACCGCAGAAAACTTTGCAAATAATATGCGATTATATGAAGCCACAGGATGTGGAGCAATGCTTATTACCGATATGAAAGACAACCTGAATAAACTCTTTGATATTGGAGAAGAAGTAGTGGCATACAATAATGTCAATGAATTAGTTGAATTGATAAAATACTATACAAGCCAAGATTCTAAAAGAGAAAAAATTGCTATTGCGGGGCAGAAAAAAACTATTGCTAAACATACTTATTACAATAGGATGGAAGAAATCCTTGATATAATACCTAAATATATAAAATAATATGGGAGATAATAGAACTTATATTGGGCAAGATATGACTTACAATTTTTGCACTTATTTCGATAGTAATTACTTATCCAGAGGAATAGCTATGTATAGATCTCTATTAAGAGTGTCCCAGAATTTCAAATTATGGATTCTCTGTTTTGACGAGTTGACTTATAAACTGCTCTTAAAAATGAACCTTAAAAATGTAGAATTGATTCCATCTGTAGAGTTTGAAGATGAAGATTTGCTAAAAGTTAAAAAAGATAGATCATTGGTAGAGTACTTCTGGACGTGTACCCCATCTTTGCCTCTTTATATATTAAATAAATATCCTCAATTAAGTATGATTACCTATATTGATGCAGATCTCTATTTTTATAACAACCCTTCAGTGATATTCGAAGAATTTAATACCCGTTCTATTCTATTAACCGAACACCGGTACGCTAAGAATAAAGAAAGAAAAACAAAAAACCATGGGCGATACAATGTACAGTTCGTGACATTCAGAAATGATAAAACAGGAAGGGAAGCATTGGAATGGTGGCGAGAACGCTGTCTTGAGTGGTGCTATATAAAAGCCATCCCCGGTAAAATGGGAGACCAAAAATATCTGGACGATTGGGTAGAACGGTTTCCAAATGTTTGTGTTCTACAAAATAAAGGAGCCGGACTTGCCCCTTGGAACATAATGAATTACAATATTAAAAAAACAGGAGACAAAATACTTGTTGATAATGACAGACTAATATTCTATCACTTTCATCATTTCAAAATATATGGCAGAAATATATTTAATTTATCTCACTACAGAATCCCTGATAAATACAAAAAGATAATTTATGCCCCTTATATAAAGGCGATAAGAGAGGCTTTAGATTATATTAAGAGTATAAACAAATCATTTTGCAAAGGGTACTCCTCTTTTTTTAGATTTGGTAACATAAAAGATGTGATATGGTTACTTGTAAGCATTATTGAAGGAAATTTTTTATGGTTCCTTGATTAAACTAAAAAAATGAAAAGTCCTGTTAAAGTCGCATTTAATAATAAAAATTCTATATGCCCTGTTAAAGTATCAATAATTACAGTTTCTTTTAACAGCAAAGATTTTATCAATCATGCAATAGAGTCTGTTTTGTCCCAGACCTATAAAAACATAGAATATATAATTATTGATGGTGGATCAACAGATGATACAATAGATATAATTAAAGAATATAAGGATAAAATTACAAAATTTGTTTCGGAACCGGATAATGGGATTTATGATGCCATGAATAAAGGGTTAAAAATGGCAACCGGTGATATAATAGGCATCCTTAATTCTGATGATTTCTATGCAGATAATTCCGTAATCGAAACAGTTGTTAAAAACATAAAAAACAAAAATGCAGACGCTTGTTGGGGAGATTTGTTCTATATAGATAAGGAAAATATTTCTAAAATCGTAAGAAATTGGAAATCCTCCAAATATAGTAAAAACAATTTTGGAAAAGGTTGGATGCCTGCGCATCCCACATTTTTTGTCAAGAGATGGGTTTATGAAAAATATGGTTACTTTAATTTAGACTTTCCAATTTCAGCTGACTATGAAATAATGCTTAGATTTTTAGAAAGATATAAAATAAAATCTTGCTATATTCAAAAAGTTTTGGTAAAAATGAGAACAGGTGGAAACAGTAATAAAAATATGAAGAATATAATCAGGGCAAATATTGAATGTTATAACGCGTGGAAAGTAAATGGATTGCGGGCAAATCCAATAATATTTATTATTAAGCCCTTGTTAAAAGTTTTTCAATATCCATTTTTTAAAAGATCTATATAAGGTAATAATAAAGAAGGAGGTTATATGAAAATATTAGTTACAGGCGCAGGAGGTTTTATCGGTAGTCATTTAGCGAAAGAGTTCCACAAAAAAGGATTTTTTGTTCGTGCAGTAGATATAAAATGGGATAATTATATAGAAGAATCTTACTATTCGGAGAAAGCTACTCTTGATTTAAGAATATATGAGAATTGCGTGGAAGCAACAAAAGGCATTGATTATGTTTATAATCTTGCTGCTAACATGGGAGGGATTGGTTTTATAACAGAGGTAGGGGCTGATATTATGTACGATAATACCCTTATTAACTCTTTTGTAATAAAGGCATGCAGCGAGAACAAGATAAAACGTTTATTTTTCTCCTCTTCTGCATGTATATATCCAATACAGAAGCAATGGGATGCAGATGTTAAGCCTCTAAAAGAAGAAGATGCTTATCCTGCGGAACCCGATGAGTTTTATGGCTGGGAAAAACTCTATACAGAGAAAATGATGGAAGCTTTTCAGAGAGATTATGGGGTAGACATACGAATTGCTCGTTTTCATAATATCTATGGGCCCGAAGGAACCTACAAGGGAGGGAGAGAAAAATCACCGGCTGCGCTCTGCAGGAAAGTAGCTGAAGCAAAATCTCCGGGAGAAATTGAAATTTGGGGGGATGGGAAACAGACAAGGTCTTATTGTTATATAGATGATTGCATAAGAGGAATAATTATGTTGATGGAATCAAACTATAACAAGCCTTTGAATATAGGGTCTGACAGGTTGGTGACCATAGAAGAACTTGCAGATATGGCGATTAAAATATCAGGGAAGAAAATAAAGAAAAAATATAATCTATCTGCTCCACAAGGCGTAAGGGGCAGAAATGCAGATTTAACAAAAGTAAAAGAAATATTAAACTGGACACCGAATATAAGCTTGGAAGAAGGATTAGAAAAAACATACAAGTGGATTGAACGTCAGCTTAATAAATAAAACATAATTACGCCAATGAGGTAAGTTAATGAGAAAAACATTTAGTTGCTCGAAAAAGGCAAAAAGTGTAGAATGAAAAACAACTGCCGCAGGACGATAGAGGAGACACTGAAATAAGCAGGGAGGAATTATGAAAAAGGCACTTATTACAGGAATTACAGGACAGGATGGGTCTTATCTTGCCGAATTGTTATTATCTAAAGGATATGAGGTTCATGGTATTATAAGGAGGACGAGCACATTTAACACTTCCAGAATAGACCATATTTATACGGACCCGCATGAAAGCAACACAAGACTTTTTCTTCATTACGGGGATATTTCTGATTCAGAACAAATTTGTAACATTATATATAACACAAAACCTGATGAGGTATATCATCTTGGAGCCCAAAGTCATGTCAGAGTAAGTTTTGACATACCGGAATATAGCGGAAATATTACAGCTCTCAGCACAACAAGAATACTTGAAGCAATCAGAAAGAGTAATAATAAAATAAAGTTTTACCAGGCATCAAGTAGTGAAATGTTTGGGAAAACACCTCCTCCTCAATCGGAAAAAGCACCTTTTCAACCGAGAAGCCCCTATGCTTGTGCCAAGGTTTATGCTTACTGGATGACAGTAAATTATAGGGAAGGGTATAATATGTTTAATTGCAATGGAATACTTTTTAACCATGAATCTCCAAGAAGAGGTGAAACCTTTGTTACAAGGAAAATTACCAGAGGAATTGCCAACATTTTAGCTAATAAACAAAAAAAATTATTTATGGGGAACCTTGAAGCCAAAAGAGATTGGGGTTTTGCGCCAGAATATGTAGAAATTATGTGGCTTATGTTACAACAAAATATACCCGATGATTATGTTGTAGGAACGGGGGAAAATCATTCCATAAGGGAATTCTTGGAAGAAGCATTTGGGTATGTTGGCTTGAAGTGGGAAAAATATGTTGAAAAAGACGAAAATTATTTTAGACCTACAGAAGTTGATGAGTTAATTGCTGATACTAAAAAAGCAAAGGAAAAATTAAAATGGATTCCCCAAATAAGATTCAAAGAACTTGTAAGGATAATGGTAGATGCTGATTTACATAAAGCCGGAATAAAATCCCCGGGAGAAGGAGCAAAAATTCTTAAAGATAAGTTTCCACAAAAATGGTGGAAAGTAGATTAAATTTTAAGGAGAGACATCAATGCCCTCTTTAGCAAACAAAAGAATAACAGTAACGGGAGGAAAAGGATTCCTCGGAACTTATCTAGTACAGAACTTAAAAGAAAAAAGAAATTGCAAAAACATTTATATTGCAGACCTACCCGAATATGACTTGAGAAATATAAAAGACATAAAAAAAATGTTTGATTCACAAATTCCGGACATTGTTATTCATTTAGCTGCTGTTGTTGGAGGGATAGGAGCCAATCAAGGAAATCCCGGGAAATTTTTTTATGATAACGCCATTATGGGAATTCAATTAATAAACGAAGCTTATCTGAGAAGAATAGAAAAAATTGTTACTTTAGGAACTATTTGCGCATATCCCAAATTTACACCGGTGCCTTTTAAGGAAGAGAATCTATGGAATGGGTATCCAGAAGAAACAAATGCGCCCTATGGACTTGCAAAAAAAATGCTACTTGTTCAATCTCAAGCATATAGACAACAATACGGATTTAATGCCATTTGCCCGTTACTTGTTAATCTTTATGGTCCGGGGGACAATTTTAATCCGAGTAGTTCTCATGTAATCCCTGCTTTGATTAAAAAGTGCATAGATGCAATAGAGAAAAATGAACATACCATAGAAATATGGGGAACAGGAAAAGCTTCGAGAGAATTTTTATATGTTGAGGATGCCGCGGAAGGCATAATTTTAGCCGCTGAAAAATATAATAAACCTGAACCTGTTAATATCGGAGCAGGATTTGAAATAACGATTAAAGATCTGGTAAACTTAATCGTAAAATTAACCGGTTTTAAGGGAAAAATAATATGGAATACATCAAAGCCTGATGGACAACCCCGAAGATGTTTGGACACTAGTAGCGCAGAACGGGAATTTGGATTTAGAGCAAAAATGTCTTTTGAAGATGGACTAAAAAAAACTATCGAATGGTATAAAAAACATTTACACCTTAATTATATTAAAGGATAATATTGTTTTACACTATAATAAATTATACTAGTTTATTTTCGTCTAATAATTATATTAAATATTGCCTTATTTTTAAATATACCAAAAAATATAGAAATTTATGTATTCGGTTATTTAACTATACTTGATGCTGAATATTATTATATTTTATAATATGTTTTACTACCTAAAAATATAAATTATACTAAAAAATAAGGATAAAAAAGATTAATGTTAAAAATTTTTGTTGACAATAAAATAAAATTGTTTAACTATACAATCATAATGTTTAAGTTTTTGTTCATCAAAAAATAAATAAAGGGGGATTAAATGAACGTTGCTGGAATTAGCTTAGGCGAAATAATGAAAATTAGTCCGGTATTTGATATTTTGCTTTTTTGTCTTATAGGTGCAATAATTGTTGGAGTAGAGAGAGCTTTGACATATAAACGTTTATCTATGGATAAGGTTTCTTTTATGAAAAAAATAAGAGAATCTCTATCAATGAACAGATATGACGAAGCTGCTCAGTACAGTGCACAAGAAAATAAACCATTACCAAGAATGGTTAACGTAGCTTTAACAAATAGGGATAAAAGCCCGGAAGACATAGCTGAACTAATGGAAGCTGCCCGTATGGAAGAAAGGGTAAAGCTAGAAAAATCTCTTGGTATTCTTGGAACACTTGGAAACACATCGCCATTTATTGGTCTATTAGGAACGGTTATTGGTATTATCAGGGCATTTAAATTACTTGAACATTCAGCCGGTGACCCAACCGTTATCATGGTCGGTATCGCAGAAGCTCTTATTACAACTGCTATGGGTTTGTTTGTAGCTATTCCATGCGTTATGGTATTTAATGCTTTTATGGGAAAAGTAAAAAATTGGTATACTGAAATGGAAGTTGTAAGCAAAGAACTTTTAGCAGAGATGGGTGCAATTCCGGTTAAGGTAGCAAAAAGATAAATAAATTTTAATTTTTAGAGGAGGGAGGATACTATGGGGATGGGTGGTGGTCATGGTGCGGAAGATCCGATTACCGATATTAATGTAACTCCTCTTGTAGATATTTGCCTCGTGTTGGTTATTATATTTATGGTAACGGTTCCCATTATGATGACATCTTCTCCTATAGAAGTTAAATTGCCTAGAGCAGAAACAATGGAATCAAGAGAAGACGTTAATGTCACGGTTGCCATAAATCCAACAGACAGCGTTGCTGTTGACAGTAAATTATGCACAATTATGCAACTACCGGAATTTATGAAAGAAGCCGTGGATGCAAAAGGAACAGATAAAATGTTAATAATTAAAGCAGACAAAGATGTTAATCATGACAGAGTTTTATTAATAATGGATATAGCTAAAAAACTAGGCTGTACCAGAATATCAGTTTCTACAACACAACAAAAACAATAAAGGATAAAACAGAATGATTGCAGGCATAAATCTTTTTGAAATAATGAAGATTAGTCCGGTATTTGACATCCTTTTCGCATGTTCTGCATTAGCTTTAGGTGTATCATTAGAAAGATTATGGACTTTTCATTATTTAAATATGAACTTAGACGCTTTTATGGAAAAAGTTAGGGTTTTAATGGCAAACAAAAAATATGATGAGGTAATAGAAGCTTGTGATAATGAGAACAAGCCTCTTCCAAAGATGCTTAAAGTTGGGGCAATGAATATAACACAGGGAAAAAAGAATATTAATAAACTTATGGAAGCTCAAAAATTATCAGAGAGGGAAGCGTTGGAAAGATTTTTACCTATTCTTGGAACACTTGGGAACACGGCACCATTTATTGGTTTGTTAGGAACGGTTATTGGTATTATACGATCTTTTAAGTTATTGCAAACAACTGCATCGGCCGGTCCAATGGCAATTATGGTCGGTATTGCCGAAGCTTTAATTACAACAGCTATGGGGTTGTTAGTGGCTGTTCCATGTGTTATTCTTTTTAATTATTTTTCAGATAAAGTAAAAAGGGTTTTTATAGAAATGGAAATTGCAAGCAAAGAATTTATAACTATGGTACCCAAACTAACAGGAGCCGAACCTCCAGAAATAGAAATTGTTAAAGAGCCTAAGAAAAGGATATTATCTAAAATTATTTCCAAGATAACAAAACCGAGAGTTGTAAAAAAAACATCTTCGATAAAAGGGAAGAGTAAATGAAAATAGTTTTAAGAGAACGACGATTGAAAAAACATAGTGAGGCTTTTGCACCTCCTATAACAGATATAAACGTTACACCATTAGTAGACATATGTTTGGTGTTAGTTATTATATTTCTTGTTTTCGCTCCATTAATGTACTTATCGGGAATAACAGTTACAAGAGCAAAGGCGTCCAAAAACCAGGAACAGTATGATCCAACAGAATTAAAAGTAGGTGTATATCTTAGAGGAGATGGCAAAATTATTTTAAATGAAAAAGAAATTGATGAGAAAAATTTACCCTATCTTATAGAACAACTTTTATTAAGAAGCTTAAATAGGACCGTTACTATAAGCGCTGATCCAAATGTCAAGCATGGGAAAGTAGTGTGGCTTCTGGACCTTGCAAGGCAAAAAGGAGCAGTGACTCTTTGTATATTAAAACGAAAAGGTGTTGGAACTGCAACAACAACAGAATAGAATAAATGAAAAAAGTTAAAAATTTAGGTAAAGAATTCAGTAGTAATAGAAAATTTGCTATTTGTATCTCTGTTTCAGTTTTTCTTCATTTATTATTATTATTCTCCTTTTTTCTACAGCAAAAAATGGATGAAATTAGAAGGAATAAATTATTAGCCGTAGAATATGAGGATGAAAAGAAAAAAGAAGAAAAGAAAAAAGAAGAAAAGAAAGAAGAAGAAAAAAAGCCTGAACCACCAAAAGCACCAACTCCACAAACAGCAATTATAACTCCAAAAGATTTGTTCCAGATACAACAATTAAAAGATAAGATAGATGAAAATATGTTGAAAAAATTAGAAAACATTGCTCGTCCAATGGACAATCAATTAACAGATATGAAAATAGATATAGATAAAATGCTTGATATGAACAAAGACCAGGTAGAACTTGACTTAGACGCGTTTGATGCGGATTTAGATCTTGATGCTCCAACTATACGAATTGGAAAAGGTGTATCGATGGATGATATATTAGCTCGTGATCAAGTTATGATGCCATTAGAAGCAAAAGCATTACCTGCTCAAGTTGGACTTATTGCAAGACCAGGTTTTTCAGGAACAGGTCCCGGAGAAGGCGGGATAGAGATAACAAATGGTCCAGCAAAATTAGAAGAAAGTTCTAGAAAGAGTTTGGTAACTACTAAAAATGAAAACAAACAAATTGATACAAAAAGCAGCGGACCTGTTCAAATAGAAATATCTGGTGCGCTTGCAGATAGAGCCAGAATTGCAGGAGGTCCGCCACCTTATCCTGGTTGGGCACAACAACAAGGATTAGCAGCCGTATTTTCGGTTTCATTAAAAGTAGACGCTGAAGGCAAAATAACTGGTTCTACAATAGTAATATCACCTACAGGATATCCTGATTGGGATAATGGCGTAATAAAATGGCTTAAGGACCAATGGAGATGGGTAAAAATACCATCTGGGGAAACTCCGGGTTGCATAACAATCAGATTTACAATTGGACAATAAACTTCTTTATTATAGTACCAAGGAAATTCTTGTTGACAAAAAAAGAATATTCGTTATTTTAAGCTATAATTCACTAATGAAATTAAATTAACTGTTTTAAACAAGGGGGATTTATATGAAACGATTTATTCTAATAATCGGATTATTTATTTTTGTTCCAATAATGAGTATTGCACAAACACAAAAAGGTATCGCTCCACAGCAAACAAAACAACAAGCAATAGCCCAGGATACTACCGTAAAAAAAGCAGCTGCAGGTGCCGCTGGTGCCACTGGAGATATGAAATCCGAACAGGTAGAAGTAAAGGGGAAATTTACGGGTAAAATAGAGGAAAAGAAAATACCTCTAAAATTATATTTTGATCCGTTTGATGCTCTCACTGCATATATCCAGAGAGGCGAATATATTTATGATAAACAATTAGCATTAAATAATGAATTAGCGACTACTTTATATCCTATATTTGCATCCGAACAGGTAATAAAACCCTGGTTATCAGGAATTGTACGGAAAGAAATAGCATTATTTAATCCTGTGTACGGATCAGATGTATCAAAATGGGAAGTTTTCTTAAGAGACGAGCGCGGTGGTATATTTAAAACATGGAGTGGAGAAGGACAACCTCCTCAAAATATTTTCTGGGATGGTAGGGGTATAGACGGCAGTATGATAAATCCGGGTATTACTTACTATTATTCAGCTGAAGCAAGTGATGCGCTTGGAAATGTAGCAAAAATCATAGGGCGTAAACTTGTTTTAAAAGGTGTTCTATATAATGAAATGGGTGAATGGGTGACTACTTTAAGGGGAGACAGGGTATGGGCTGGTGAAAATTCCACATCTATAACTCAAGATGGTTTCTTGTTATTAAGAGAAGCTGCAGATATCATAAAAGAAAAATATACTAAAAAACTAACTGTACAAGTTTATTCAAGAAATGATGTTTTATCCAGAACAAGAGCACAAATAGTTATGAATTATTTTCTCAATAATGTAATTGTTCCTCCTTATACTGTTACTCATGTTCAAGGTTTTGTGGATGAGGTATATAATAGTTCATACATTAAAATCATACTTTAGAAACTCATTTTGGTCTACTAATAGAGTTGTAAATAATATATAAGTGTATTAGGAAATTCAAATATTAAAAATCCGAAGAATTTTGGTTATAATTTAATCCCTTAAATTTCTATGGGGGCGTAGCTCAATAGGGAGAGCGCAGGCTTCGCAAGTCTGAGGTCGACGGTTCAAATCCGTTCGCCTCCAAAAAAAGATTAAGATATATGTCTTTATAATTTTTTAACTTGCCAAACGGTAAATATATGAGCTCCTACCAAGGATTAACTATTAAATATAGGCCTAAAAAATTTGAAGACCTTGTTGGGCAGGGACATATAATAAAAACTTTAATAAACGAAATACAAAATGATAAACTTGCAAATGCTTACCTTTTTACAGGACATCATGGAACAGGAAAAACGACTACGGCAAGGTTATTAGGCAGATATTTAAATTGTGAAAACAGGACAGGATCTGAACCATGTAACGAATGTGATTCTTGCAAAGAAATTCAATTTGGAAATTCCATAGATGTTCTTGAAATAGATGGGGCTTCCAATAGAGGAATTGACGAAATAAGAGAATTAAGAGAAAGGGTAAAATATGCGCCGACAAAAGGTAAATATAAAATATATGTAATAGATGAAGCGCATATGCTTACAGAACCTGCTTTTAATGCACTATTAAAAACACTTGAGGAACCACCTTCCCGTGTATTATTTGTATTGGCAACAACTTCTCCACATAAAATTCCGGTTACAATTAGTTCGAGATGTCAAAGATTTAATTTTAGAAAAGTAAGCACAAAAGAAATAGAATTTCGGATTAAAAATATTGCGCAAACAGAGTACATAGAAATAGACGATATGGCAATAACGCTAATCGCGCAGAAAGTAGATGGAGCAATGCGAGATGCTATTTCTCTTTTAGAACAATTGGTTTCTTATGCCGGTGGGAAAATAACAGCAGAGCATATTGAACAATTACTTGGAATGCCAAATGAAACAATAATTTTAAAACTAACAGACTACATAATACAAAGAAATCCAAACGGCATAATTGAAATATTGCATAATGTATTAAATGAGGGATTATCCCCTGAAGAACTAATCGAGGCAATTATTGAACATTTACACAAATTATTCTTAATTAAAACAAAAGTAGAAACTAAAGATAATTCATCTTATAAAACTCAAATAGATAGTTTACAACCAACTCATATATTAAGGCTTTTAGAGTTTTTATTTGATGCACAAAAAGAATTAAAATTTGCACTTTCTCAGGAAATTTACCTTGAACAAATATTAATAAGAATGGCTATTTCTACACAATTAGAAATAGATAAATTATTAACTATAGGACAGTCTGAATTTTCAAAAACGGATATTCCTATTCAACCTATTATAAAAAAACCGGCAGATAAGAGGGAAATTCAAACAAAAGAAATAGAAGTCGAAAAAGAAAGCGTCTCTCCCGATGAACCTTCTACTCCTCTTGATAAAGTCACAGCTACTAGTCTATGGAAAGCGCTTATAGAAAAAGCGCCGATTTCTCTCAGCAGTTTTTTAAGCGAAGGACTTCCAACCAGATTAGAAGCAGATAAATTATTTGTTTCCTATAAAAACGACTTTCATAGAACACAGGCAGAATCCAAAAAATCTAATATAGAAAAAATTTTATCGGATGTTGCCGGGCAATCAATGCGTATTTCATTTGAATCCATAAAATCGGAACATCCCGTGAGCAAGAGACAAAATGCTATATTAGAGGAACCTATCGTTAAATCTGCAATAAAAATATTAAACGCAGAGGCAATCGGCGGGAGGTAATAAAAATGTTTGACAATCTAAAACAAATGTTAGGCAATGCGAAAGAAATGAACACGATGTTAGGCGGGCTTCAAGCAAAATTAAAGGTGGAGAAATTTGAAGGTGTTGCAGGCGGGGGAATGGTTAAGATTGTAGTTAACGGCATCCAGGAAGTCGTAGAAGTTCATATAGACAGCAGTTCTCTTGCAAAAGATAACAAATTTCTGGAAGACCTTATAAAATCGGCATTTAACCAAGCGTTGCAAAAAGCATCTGTAGCATCGCAAAAAATGATGATGGGGCTAATGCAGAAAAAGTAGCATATAATTAAACACAAAAATATAATATTATTGAAACAAAAGGAGGATTGGATGAGCGATATCTTTGAAGTAAGATGGCATGGCCGCGGAGGACAGGGAGCAAAAACAGCGGCTCTGTTATTTGGAGATGCGATTATGTCGACAGGCAAATATTTCCAGGCTTTCCCGGAATATGGGCCTGAAAGAATGGGTGCTCCGGTTCAGGCATTTAACAGGTCTTCTGCCGAGCCGATTACAATGCATTGTGGAATTAAAGAGCCAAAAGTAGTCGTAATATTAGACCCGACTCTAATGGAAACACAACCGGTAACCGAAGGACTTAAAGCCGACGGCATTATACTTGTAAACACTAATGCTTCGGCAGACAGTCTTCGCCAGAAACTAAAACTCAAAAATCAAAAAATATGCACGGTAGATGCATCCGGGATTTCACGTGAATTGCTGGGCAAAGAACTTCCCAATACACCAATGCTTGGCGCACTTGTCCGTGTTACAGACGTTATAGGAATTGATGACTTAATTAAATTTGTAGAAAAAACGCTGGGAAAGAAATTCAAAGGAAAGCCCGAAGTTATTAAAGGCAATATAGATTCAATTAGACGGGCTTACAATGAAGTAAAAGTAACCGATGGAGGTGGAAAATGACAAAGAAAGGCTGGAAAGACCTTCCAACCGGAGGTATAATAACAAAAGCCGGAAGTGCTCTTGATTTCAAAACCGGAGACTGGCGTTCGGAAAAACCAATCTGGGATAAAGAAAAATGCACTTCTTGCCTTATGTGTTTTATATATTGTCCGGATTCTTCTATTCAGGTTAAAGATGGAAAAATGACCGGAATAGACTATGACCATTGTAAAGGTTGTGGAATATGCGCAAAAGAATGTCCCGTAAAAGTTATAAAAATGGAAATGGAGAGGAGGTAAAAAATGCCAAGGCGTGCTTTAACAGGAAACGAAGCTATGGCAGAGGCCATGAGACAGATAAATCCTGATGTCGTCGCTGCTTACCCAATAACCCCTGCAACTGAAATAGTTCAAATATTTGCAAGCTTTGTATCGGATGGATTAGTAACTACACAATTTATACCTACGGAATCGGAACATTCCGCAATTTCCGCATGTGTAGGCGCATCTGCCGCAGGCGCAAGAGTAATGACAGGAACATCATCTCAAGGATTAGCTTTAATGCATGAAGTATTATACCAGGCGGCAGGCTTAAGAGCACCAATAGTTATATGTGAAGTAAACCGCTCTTTGTCCGCACCAATAAATATTCATTGTGACCACTCGGATACTATGGGTTCAAAAGAAGCAGGATGGATACAAATATATGCAGAAGATTCTCAGGATGCTTATGATTCAGTAATTCAGGCAATTAGAATTGCAGAAACAGTATTTTTACCCACTATGGTTTCAACAGATGGATTCATAATTTCCCATTGTATGCAGGGCGTAGAAATTCTTGAAGATAAACAGGTCCAGGATTTTATAGGACCTCATCGTTCGGCTTATTCTCTTTTCGGCGGAGCTCCTATAACCGTTGGTCCGTTAGATTTACAGGATTATTACTTTGAACATAGAAGACAATTAATGGAAGCAATGAATACCTCATTGACCACACTTGACGCAGTAAATAAAGAATTCAAACAGAAATTCGGAAGAGGTTATGACATAATTGAAGAATACAAAACCGAAGATGCCGACCATATAGTAATGGCTATGGGTTCTACTTGCGGGACCGCAAAAGTTGCAATTGATAAAATGAGAGCAAAAGGTGTTAAAGTTGGGCTTATAAAACTCCACGTTTTCAGACCATTCCCGCATGAACAGCTGAAAAAAGCTCTCTCAAAAGCCAAATTTGTTACGGTTCTTGACCGTTCCGATACGGCAAGCAGTATGGGTGGACCTATTTTCGTTGAAACCAGAGCAGCTCTTTACGACCAGATGCCAAAAATACTTTTTGCCGATTATATATACGGCTTGGGTGGCAGGGATATTGATATTGAAGAAATAGCAACCGTAATAGAAAAAGGTGAAAAGATGAAACTCCAGGGTAAAGTCGAAAAACCTTTAGATTATATAGGATTAAGAGAATAAAAAATTGAAAACTATTTTTAGATAGGAGGAGTAAGATGCCAAACTTAAAGGAACTCTCCAAAAATGCAGGATTGTTCACGGGAGGGCACAGGGCTTGTGCTGGATGCGGAGGAACTGTCGTAATAAACCAAGCGTTATGCACTGCAGGTAAAAATACCGTAGTTTGTTTTGCAACCGGATGTATGGAAGTAGTGACTACCATTTATCCTTATACGGCTTGGGGTTTACCTTATGCACACTTAGGATTTGAAAATTCGGCAGCCATCGTATCAGGCGTTGAAGCCACATACAAAGCCCTTAAACAAAAAGGACAGGTAAAAGAAGATTGGAATTTTATCGCTTTCGGCGGGGACGGCGGCACCTATGATATAGGGCTACAAGCCTTATCCGGAGCAATTGAAAGAGGACATAAATTCCTTTATATATGCTATGATAACCAGGCTTATATGAATACAGGTATCCAGAGAAGCTCTGCAACGCCTACGGGCGCAAACACGACAACATCTCCTGCAGGAACTAAAATCCAGGGGAAAGTCCAGAGACGAAAAAATCTGACAGAAATCATTGCCGCTCATGATACGCCATATGTAGCACAAGCAAACCCGGCATACTGGATGGACTTTACGAAAAAAGTTGAAAAAGCGTTGAAAACAGACGGGCCATCTTTTATAAACGTTTTAGCGCCATGCCCGTTAGGTTGGGGTTTTTCACCAAACAAGACGATTGAAATAGGGAAACTGGCAGCAGAGTGTAAATTCTGGCCAATGTACGAAGTAGAAAACGGAAAATACACGCTTACATACAAACCCAAAAAAGAAATGAAAGTCGAAGAATGGATGAAACTGCAGAAGAGATTTTCCCACCTGTTCAAAGAAGGCAACAAAGAATTACTTACCAATATTCAAAAGGATGTAGATACAAAATGGGAGACATTGTTAAAAAAATGTGAATGATATGGAAATAACTGAATTACTTACAAAAGAAGAGCCGCTATTGAAAAAAATGGCGCAAAAATTAGGCATGGAAAATCCTGAAGGCAACAAAGAGGAATTGACATATAAGATTCTTGAAGCTCAGGCAAAAGAAGAAGGAAGCATGTTCGGACAGGGGTTACTTGAAATCCTGTCCGAACATGGTTTTTTACGTTCATCTCGTAACTCTTACCTCCCTTCCCCGGAAGACATTTACGTTTCTCATACTCAAATAAAAAGATTTGACCTGAGAACGGGAGATATGGTTATAGGAAGGGTTCGACCGCCAAAAGATTCCGAAAGATATCCTGCGCTTTTAAAAATAGAAGCCGTTAATATGGAATCCCCGGAAGGCTGTAAACAAAGAGTTCCTTTTGATGCTCTTACGCCTTATCATCCGACTGAACGATTAAAACTTGAAAGAGCTGATGGAGATTTATCAATGAGAATTTTGGACCTCGTTTGCCCGATAGGAAAAGGACAGAGAGGACTAATAGTCTCGCCTCCGAGAGCAGGAAAAACTATATTGCTTCAGAAAATAGCCAATTCCATTACGGAAAATCATCCTGAAGTCGTACAGCTAATCCTACTTATAGACGAAAGGCCAGAAGAGGTCACCGATACGAGAAGACACGTAAAAGCAGAAGTTCTTTCTTCTACTTTTGACGAACCGTCCGATAGACACGTGCAAGTTGCTAAAATGGTTATGGAAAAAGCAAAACGGCTTGTAGAAAACAAAAGAGACGTTGTTATCCTGTTAGATTCCATAACAAGATTGGCGCGAGCTCACAATACTATTATACCTCATTCCGGGCGTACGTTATCAGGAGGAGTAGATGCCGAAGCTTTACGCGAACCGAAAAAATTCTTCGGAGCCGCAAGAAACGTTGAAGAAGGCGGGTCATTAACGATAGTCGCCACTGCCCTTGTTGAAACCGGTTCAAGAATGGATGAAGTAATATTTGAAGAATTCAAAGGCACAGGAAATATGGAACTCGTTCTCGATAGGGAACTCTCAAACAGAGGAATATATCCGGCTATTAATCTTAATAAATCGGGAACAAGAAAGATTGAACTTCTCCTCCCGGAAAAAGATTTACACAGGATTCATATATTAAAAAGAGTGCTTTTGGAAATGAACCAGATAGAAGCAATGGAACTAATGCGGGACAGGATGAGCAGGACCAAGACAAACCAGGATTTTCTTGAATCAATGAACAGTAACGGTTAGCGACTCTTAGCTTACAAACCAATTTAAGAGATTAGGGGTTGTTAATGCCTTATTTTATCGTTGTAAACCCTATGGTGTTATAAAATAAGGGCTTGACAATTTCGGTATTTTTGTTATATATAATATAATTGTTTATGTATTGAAATATAGGATTGAAGGAGAAATGATGAGTGAATTGAATGAAAAAGAGATGTTGGGTGTAATTGAAAAAATACGTAAAAGCGTGGAATTCTTTTCCAATTTTGAACCGTATGAACTTGTAGATATGCTAAAGGTCAGCACTACAAAGAAAATAAAACCGGGCGAAGTTATCTTCAGGGAAGGAGAACAAGGGCAAGAGATGTACATCATCGTTTACGGGTCTGTAAGTATCTACAAAGGGGAAAAAGAGCTTGCCGAATTAGGAACCAATAACTATTTTGGCGAGATGGGAATTATCCAGCACGATGCACCCCGAACAGCAAGCGCAAAAGCACTAACGGATACTTTACTTATGATAGTAAATGAGAATATTCTTTCTTCTACAAATATAACTTTAAAATTGAAGCTATACAAAAACTTCTGCCAGATGTTAGCTCAAAGGTTAAGAGTTACAAACGAAGAACTAACATAATCTCTTTTGTCTTCTCTTTTATTCTAATATACCAAACTAACTCACATAAGCGTAATCTCTTGATTATTACTTGTTATCGTCCCAAATCTCTACTATTTCTGTCCTCTGTGTCCTCTCCCATCCATTCTCTGTTCTTTTTTTTAACTCTAAATTCTCTTTCTTTTTTAGTTGGAGCTTTTTGTTAGAAATATGATATGGAGCTCTTTCCAGCTTTACTGGATTAGAAATTTTATCCCACTAACAGGACTCTGTGTTCTCTGTGGTTAATCTTTCTGTTTATCCTACCAGATTGTTTCTTCCTGGTACCAAGGGAATGCAAAGATAAATCCGATACCGGCTTCAACTACCGGAATTGTTTCTAATTTTTTATCCGGCGCACTTGGCAATACAGGAATCTCTTTATACTCTCCTACAGTATAATTGACCATCAAATAATTTACCCCAACAAACAAATCCAGCGCAAAAGGTCCCCTGAGTTGCCTTATTAATCCCAACTCTGTCATACCATACCAACCTGTAACATCCGTAGAAGATTTTTTTGTGGAATCAGTGGGGTCTATTGTCGGCAGCGACTTAGTAAGATCCCATTCTTCTGTTCCTATAAGCATACCTCCACCAACAGACCAGTAACTATGCCACGGGGACATCCCGTTAATAAATCCAAAACTACCTCCCATAGGGTATAATTTTGGTATGCTAAATTTTCCAAATGCATTATCTTTTGATGCTAAAGAATACATTCCCACATTAAATCCCATATAGAAAGCTTTTGGCGCAAGGAATCTCTGGGTAAATACAATTGCTCTTCTTAATTTTTCTGTCTCTGCGTATTGATAACCTTCTTTAGGTATAAATCTCGTGACCACCCAATCCAATCTAAAATAAGCTCCTGTAGGCATACCGAATTGCAATGCCTCTGCCCCATTTTCCTCAAATACTTTCGTCCAATAATCTTCCTGAACAACCGCGCCTCCCGGAACATATCCGAGTCTGAATATCATTGGTTTATCTTTTGGTCCACCCATAATTCCGGACAAACTTACACCTATTAGAAATAATAAATTTAATCCCATCTTTACCTCCTTATTTTAGTTATCCATTATTTAATAATATAGCTTATGATATAAAGTTACATTTTTTTGTCAATTTTAAAATTCTGATTTTTATTTATAATAATAAACATATAACCGAATGCCTAAAATACTGGGGTAGATGATTGTAGGGACTTGATTCCTGACTGCCGTTAGGCACATTATCAAGTCCGTCTCTCTCAGATTTGTGAGAATTTCCCGTCTCTGTAAAATTTGTGGGAAAGGTATCCCGACCTTGATATATTCTGTAGGGAACAGGCATGCCTGTTCCAGTTTTTGTAGGACAAGGCTTAAGCCTTGAGTCTGTTTCTGTAATCTGATTTTCTGCCTTTCCGCCGAAGGAGGGACTTGCCAACTGATTTGCTGATATTCTGATGTGCTTTTTTCTCTCTGCTCTATTCGTCCTATATGTCCTATATGACTTATTTCTTTTTATTACAATAAGTTACCACTTGTTACTATAAATTATAGCAAGCCCTTAGAGCTTTAGCTCTGATAAGAAGCTCTTAATTTTTTTGTAGAGCTTCTTATCCAGAGTCTTTTACTGGAGGGATTTTTATCCAGAAGCGAAGCCTAGGACTGATGTTCTGATCCTCTGATATACTCTATCCATGGCTAAGAATTCTTTTTATCGTTTATTCCTCTTTTCTCGTGTAAATCGTGTGGAATCTCGTGGTTACATTTCGTATTTCTGTTTCTATCACCCCCTACCATACAAAAAAATTGACAATTACGGTATTTCATATTAGAAAAATGGGACATCCCGTCCGCTTCAAAAGGAACGGGAATTGAAATATGAGCTATTGGATGGAAACCGTTTTAAAAACTATCCTCTATATGATTATGGGAACATTATCCTTATTTGCAATTTCCGTTATAATCCTCGCTTTAATCAAGTCTTTTCTCAAATTATCTACCGTTCGCCAGATACAAACAATTCGTATATTTTTCATAACCGCTGCAGCTCTTATAATTACAAGTATCATCACTTTTAACTCTTACGATTACTCCCAATTAAATCCTTTTTATTTTCACATCCAGCCGGTTGTTTTGAATAAATGCGGCATCGTAGGCGCAATAACAAGTTTATGGTTCAAATCAATTTTCGGAATCTGCGCATGGCTGATTCCGTTTTTACTTCTATTATGGGGACTAATGCCTTATAGATACTGGGCAATTCTACCGCTAAAAACTCTTTTCATCATCGGCGTAAGTTTATTGTTATGTTTATCTTTTTCCAGCTTCCCCCAGCTTAATACAGACGGGGGTCTTTTAGGCAATAATCTTAAGATATTCTTAAATAGATATTTTGGAGTCGGCAAATGGTTTGTTATATTTGCCATCTTATTCGGGATGGCGTTAACGTTTGACGTTTTCCGCAATGCTGTTTTTAGTTTCTTCGCCAACCTCTTCAATCGCATTTTCAGACGCCATAAAAGTAACTCAAGCTTCCAGCTTGAGACTCAGGATATTAGTACTACACTACCAAAAGAAAATATAGTAGAACAGCCAACGGAAATTTCCACTCCACTTCAGGCAGACGAATCCATTCCTCCAATAAAATCGGATGAACCTGTTCCCTGCGAAATTCAAAGCGAATTAACGCCCCCGGAAACTCAACAACAACCGGAAATAATTCCCCAATCCAATCCGCCTCAGGCAGACCAAATTCCTCTAAATCCTTTAGATGCAGCACTCAAAGACACTACAAAATTCAAAGAGATGTATCTTGAAAAATTAAAATTACCCGATAATAACGCTACTCCTGTGGAGGATGAACAGGTATTAAAGAACAATGCAAATCTTCTGGAATCCAAGTTTGCTGAGTTCGGCGTTAAAGGAAGAATAACTAATGCCGCTCCGGGACCTGTAATTACTCGCTACGAACTTGAACTTGATCCCGGTATAAAAGTTTCCCAGGTTGCCTCTTTAGCCGATGATATCGCGCTGTCAATGAAATCCGCAAGGATAAGAATAGAAGCGCCTATTCCCGGCAAAGCCGCAATTGGTATAGAAGTTCCAAACCAGCACAGGCAAAGTGTTTATATACGAGAACTCTTAAGCTCAAAGGAATTTGATTCCGACCCTGCAACATTATGCACAGCTCTTGGTAAAGACATTGCAGGCGAGCCCGTTTACGCGGATGCCGCAGAATTTCCACACTTATTAGTCGCAGGAACTACCGGTTCAGGAAAAAGCGTCTTCATAAATACGATAATCGCAAGCATATTATATCGTGCATCTCCTGCGGACGTTCGTTTTCTGATGATAGATCCAAAACGGCTTGAATTGCGCCTTTACAACGGGATACCACATCTTGTCAGACCTGTAATTTCGGACGCGAAGGAGTCACTCGGCGCACTAAAAGAAGCTCTTAGCTGGATGGAAATCCGTTATAAAGAATTTGCTATTGCCGGAGTCAGGGATATTGCCGGCTACAACCAAAAAGCTTCCGTTCCGAAACCCTATATTGTCATATTGATAGATGAACTTGCCGACTTGATGCTTACGGCGCCACGAGACATAGAAATAATTTTAACCCGTCTTGCGCAAATGTCACGCGCAGTCGGGATTCACCTTGTTATCGCTACTCAGCGTCCAAGCGTAGATATAATCACCGGTTTAATAAAAGCAAATTTCCCTGCAAGAATAGCATTTCAGGTAGCATCAAAAACTGACTCAAGAACGATTCTTGATATGAACGGCGCAGAAAAATTATTAGGCAAAGGAGATATGTTGTTTTTGCCACCTGGCGAAGGAGTAACCAAAAGAGTACACAGTGCATACATTTCAACGCAAGAGTCCAAACATATAACGGATTTATGGGCATTAAAATGGCTTAAAGAATTATTAGAAGATAAAATAGAAAACTCCTCGCAAATCTCAGATGACATAGTTCGTCAGGATTTGGTAGAATCATTGGTATGTATAGACACACTCCCCGGTGCCGCTGAACGGATAGAAATGTTTGCTAAAGCTACGGAATCGAAATATGGGTTAAGCGGAGTGTCTGATTTATTATTGTCCCTTGATTATTATCCCGAACTTCCCGAAAGAAACCACATTCTTGAAACAAGACCTATAGATTTTCGCCAGGGAGGGAATGAATCCGTCTCAAGTAGCAATGAATCCAACTCAAACGGAGCTCAAGGCATAACTAATAACAATGAAAAAGATGAACTGTTTAATGAAGCAAAAGAACTTGTAATCCGTCATAGAGTTGCATCTGTATCGCTATTACAAAGGCAATTTAAAATAGGTTATGCGCGGGCAGGAAGATTAATAGATGAATTGGAAAAAGCGGGAGTTGTTGGACCTTATGTTGGCAGTAAATCCAGAGAAGTAATACTTCAACCGTCCTCCGCCAACTAATAACTTTCTCTTTTTTTCTCAATGAAAGACAATACAAACAGTATAATAAAATGGCTGCTTGCCGGTGACCCTTCAATTATTTATCAGACAAACCGTGATTTACTAAATACCGATATAGAAAAATTAAACCACTTAAGAAAAGCTATTGCAAAAAGCGGCTGGGGCAAAAAATTCCTTGATAGACGCAATAATGAAAATGGATTATGGGGAAATGGAATTTATTCACCTAAATGGATTTCAACTACTTATACACTGCTTGACCTGAAAAATATTGCAATACCTCCCGAAACAAAAGAATATATAGAAAGTAGTAAAATACTAATTAATACGCTTTGGAAAATACCACAAAAAAAGAAGGAAAGATATGGGGATTTATGCGTATGTGGAATGATATTAAATATATGTTGTTATGCAAAAATCTCTTCACCAAAAATAGATGAAATTATTGATTTTATTCTGGGAAAACAATTCCCTGATGGAGGTTGGAACTGCAGGTGGGAATTCGATAAAAATCACAGCTCCCTTCATACAACAATCAATATATTGGAAGGATTAAAAGAATATCTGGACAATAATTACTCCTATAAAAATAAAGAAATTATTCCCTCCATAAAAAAAGCTCATGAATTTATCTTAATGCATAAACTATATAAATCCGACAAAACCGATGAAATAATTGACAAAAAGATGACAATGTTATCCTATCCTGTCCGGTGGAAATATGATATTCTAAGATGTATGGATTATTTTAGGTCTTCTTGTCAAAAATATGACAATAGAATGGAAGAAGCATTAGAAATCATACTAGGAAAGAAGTTAATAAATAATCATTGGCCCGTGCAACAGAAATATGCGGGAAGAGTACATTTTGAGATGGAAGCAATAGGTAAAGAAAGCAGATGGAATACATTAAGAGTATTAAGGGTATTAAAAAAATACAAAAATTAGGCAAATAAAACAACTCTCGTTTTTGATCCCTCTTCCCCGCCCCCTCCGTTCTCTTCCGTTACAACAACTACTATAGTCCGGAATCTTTTACAGGAGAGTTGGATAAACCGGGCTTCAGGCAGGCAATTCCAACATAATTAGAATAACGTTTATCCATTACAAACTCTACCTAAAAAAATGGATTTTACCTCTTGACAATTACGAGTAAAAAAGATACTCTATATGCTATTATATATGAAGCATAAAGGTTAATGTTTGTTTTGTTTTTTATTTTAATCCAGTCTAATATTACTTTCCTGTTTGGTATACAGGCAAGCAGCTTAAAAGCTCTATCAGATACCACGGGAACTGCGACATACGGCATCAGTAGGACAGATTCAGTTTCTATTCCCTCAAAAGATACTACCAATACTTCAATAGATAGTTTACAATCAAACGATACGCTTCACATCGTTTCTCAACCTGATACTGGTATCGATATGTCTAGAACTATAACTCTTTCGCCGGACTCCCTTTCTAATTCCGCCAAACAAAAGACAGACAGGGATACAAACTCTCTTGCTTTCTCGGACACCGCTTATAAGGATACAACCACCCCTATTTTCCCGGATACTATTCCATTATTAAAAGCTTCTGATATCCTGCTAAAAGAAGTTTCAGGCTTTGAAACAAAATCAGAGATTTCTTTTCCAAAAGGAACATCCGGTTTTGGCGACAACACAGCATCCCACCCTAGTGATGAAAGCTTTATTATTAATTATAACACAAAAGACAGCGTATTTGTTACATTAAAAGCTACCCCATTATCGGAATTGTATAAAAATATGATGTTGTCGGGGTTTAAGTCAACATATTCGGAAATATTTACTGCAGGGGCACAAACAAGTAGAGGAACCGGATTAATTAAAGACATAGAATTACCAATAAATTTTCCAAAACCCATAGCCGGGATAATAGGACAAGGAGGAAAGCTTGATGTTTCAGGCAGTCAAAGAGTAGAGCTTGGAGGAAGTAAGCCAAAAAATTTTGATTATAAGCCCACAGAACAGACACACGAAAGTTGGTTTCCAAATCTTTCAATGAAACAACATCTTACTGTAGACTTAAAAGGAACTATAGGAGAAAAAGTAAACGTATACATTAATCATGACTCCGAGCGTGAATTTGAGCTTGATAATACAATAAAACTTGAATATAAAGGAGATGAAGACGAGATAATACAGTCAATTAATGCCGGGAACACGGAACTTTCCTTACCCGGAGTACTTTTAATAGGAGGATCAACTCCGCATAAAGGATTGTTTGGGATAAAAAGTCAGGCAAAAATAGGCCCCCTAAGCTTAACAACTATTGCTTCCAGGGAAGCAACAGAAAACCAGAGCACGACATGGGCAGGAGGTGGGAAAACAACTCAGGAAATAAAAATAGAAGATATAGACTTTGTGAAATCCAGGTTTTTCGCACTATTGCCACCCGATTATGTTAAAAGTCTGACAGATAGACACGATATATATTCCGGGAAAGTTGATTTATTGCCCCGACAAATATTAGATTTTAAAGTTTATAGAAGCAAAGAAGAACCAACTGCGCAGGACCAGACAAGAGCGGGGACAGCATTTGATATTGCAATCGATTCTAGTATTCCGGACACGTCTCTCCAATATCGATTTGTTCAGGAATTAGAAAATAGTTTCTTTTTGCTTGATACGGCTGGGATAGGAAGCGATTCAAGAATTCCCGTATTACAGCTGAATTATTCTTTATATTCCGGAGATTTATTAGCAGTACGGTGGACATATGTAAACAGGCTTGGAGAAACCGTTATGGTAGGAACGTATGACAGCACACAGACGATTTCAATTCAGAACGCGCAGGTAATTAAAAAAGATAGACATTTGGGACCAGCCGATACTGCCTATGCAAGCTGGTGGTATGAATTCAAAAATATATACTCATTGGGTTCTGACAGCCTTGATTTAACTAATTTTGATATAAAAATATATAAACATAGTTATGGTGGAGGAGTAGATGAAGAAATAGACCCGACACATAACAATAAGCCCTATGTAACTCTATTAGGAATAAAAGATACGCTTAGGAACTTGGTAAATGGAAGACTAGATACGAGGTATGGTTTGATAGTATTTCCACAAAATTTTCCATTTATTGACACTGTATTAACAAGTAAAGATTCGATTTATAATAAACCGGATTTATCGCCCGATAAAATTCAACCTAAATATTATATATGGGTACAATATAAAGGAACAACGAGAGATTATTCGCTTGGAATGATGAATATAATGCCAGGCAGTGAAGTAATAAAAGTAGGAGACATCACATTAAAAAGTGGCGAAGATTATGACATAGACTACGATATTGGACATATCACATTTAAAACACCTCTTGTAGATAACCCAAATGCAAAAATAAGCGCTAATTTTCAGTATGTTCCATTTTTTCAGGCAGCGAGTAAAAATTTACTTGGCATGAGAGGTGAAACAAAAATAGGAGAAAATGCACAATTATCTTCGGCTTTTATATATTATTCAACAAACTCGTTTGACACAAGACCACGATTAGGTTCAGAGCCGACAAGAATTCTATTAGGCGAATTAGTAGGAAGTGCCTCGTATAAACCCGATTTTCTAACAAAACTTGCGGATGGGTTACCTTTAGTTACTGCATCTGCCCCATCTTCTTTTACGATTCAGGGAAATGTAGGAACATCATTGCCTGATGCTAATACTAAAGGAGATGTATATATAGATGATATGGAAGGCGCAAAGTCTTCCACATCATTAGGAGTAACAAGAGGCGATTGGATTTTTGGAAGTAAACCAACTGGAATGGAGGATAATAATTTTGCACACCCCCAATGGTATAACCCTCATGATAATTTGCCCGATACAATTCTTTATCCTAATCTATCCGACCAAAAAAGAAAGGATACACGAACTTATTTAGTTTTACGAACACCTTCAGATAATTGGAGATATGGAAATATGACTGATTCTTGCTGGACTACTCTACAAACCTGTTTGTCAGAGCGAGGAATGAGCTTTGCAGAAGAACAATACGTTGAAATATGGGTAAAAGGCAACTCAGGTAAACTCCATCTTGATATTGGAAGTTATATACCTGAAGATGGAATGAGACGAGATATTAACGGTCAACTAAGGGGCAGAGGAGTATTAGATACGGAAGACAAAAACGGTGACCAGTTAAGAGGATCAGATGAAGATGTGGGGCTTGATGGAGTTGCAGGAACAGACGGAGAAAATATTCCGGGAGACGAAGGAAATGACGATTGGGCATATGATTCCAAGTATCCTGATGATTATTCGCACATCAATGGAACAGAAGGAAATGGAAACCTTGACGGAGAGGACCTTGACAAAGACAGCACCCTTGATGACCAATCCGATTTTTTCACTTACAGCATTGACCTATCAAATCCTCAATCTTCCCAGTATCATATTGACGAAAGGAGTGAATGGCATTTTTTCCGTATTCCACTTACTGCTTTTGAAACAAATAAAATTGGAGTTCCTCAATGGGAATATATCAGATACTCGCGATTATGGATAGAACAAATATCCCCGGGCTACGAGATAGCCATAGCCGCTTTAGATGTCGTAGGCAATAAATGGAAACATAAAGGAAGTGATAATGTAAAGATAGCAACAAAAAATACAAACGAAGATCCGGATTATAATGCTGACCCGCCACCGGTAAAACGAGAAAAAGATTCTTATGGCAGGTTAGAACAAGAACAATCTTTAGTGCTAAAATACGAAAACCTTTCAAATACCGAAGGAAGTTGTTATACAACCTATTCCGTTCCAAGAAATTTCATTCAATATAAGAATTTCTCTTTCCTGACAAAAGGAACAGGGGGCGCTAAACTTTTTATTAGATTAATAGGAGATAATTTTAACTTCTATGAATACCGTGATTCTATAAATACAAGTTGGGAAGAGAAAAAAATAGATTTTGAGGCTATGGCTCAGTTGAAATTAACTCGTACCTTAGATACTTCTGCTATTGATACCTGTATTGATGGACATCGTTACATCATACACGGCAATCCAACAATTACAAATATTTCTCGCATTGAACTTGGCGTTATTGCAGACTCAAATACCCTACCTTATTCCGGAGAAGATTCCGGAGAAGTTTATTTTGATGAACTCAGACTTTCCGATGTAAGACGAGACGTTGGAGTTGCCGGTACGATAGGTATTTCTTGTGGTATTTCGGATTTTGCAGCCTTAAATCTTAGCTATACTTCTACCAGTCCTTATTTTAAGAGCCTTGCCATGTTTTCTTCAGAGGCAGGTCGTATGGCAACAAGCTCTCAAAAAACAGTTGCTTTTAATGGAAGTTTTAAAGCGGACAGATTTTTGCCTACTGCATGGGGATTTTCCTTACCTATAAACTTCGGTATTACAAACGGAACTTCAGCACCAATACATAAAGATGATATATTGCTTAATTCTCTTGAACAGAAAAAACAAACTTCCTTAAACAAACAACGAAATTTTGGCTTAAGCAATATTAGTAAAACCGGCTCTAAAAATCCTTTTCTACGATTAACTCTTGATAACCTAAAAGGAGCATTTAATTACAGCGACAACGCATCAAATCTGCCAACACAAATAGATTCTTCTTTTACTCATACTTCATCTGCAAGTTACGGATATTCTCCGAATCTACCGGCATTAAAAATCAAGAATTTAGCATTTAATTATTTCCCTCAATCAGTAAACATAGGAGGAAGTTACACTCATTCTGAAGCTCGTAAATATACTATTATAGAAAAAGTTGATACTCTCACTCAAACCACAAAATTGGATACAATATATGATAAATATACGGTCCCGGGAGCTCAAACTTTTTTATGGAATAGGGGAATTACATACAAGCCTATTAATCCTCTCCTGCTTAACTACTCCAGTAATCATACAAAAAACCTTTATTTTGACCGAAAAGATAAAGAAATAGGGATGAATGAACATATTGGAGTTGGCTTTAATCCCAGTTTATTTGGTATACTTTCCCCGGGAATATCTTATAGTGCCGCTTATGCCGAAGACCACAGTAAAATGTTGGATTCTGTAAGAAACGTAGGTACGACAAATAGCGTTACATATACATTGCCTGTTAATCTCTATAAGATTATTACCTTAGGAACAAAAATTAGAAATGAAAAATTGGATTCTTTGGCAAAACCATTAAGTTTTAACTGGAGCTTGATTCAAATCGAAAAATTAGTAGGCACATTACAAAACCCTTCTCTCTCTTACTCTATAGGCAAAGGGAACAACTTTTATTCCCTCATCGACAGACCATCCTATAAATATAGATGGGGATTCAAAGAAAACCCTGATACAAGAATTGCTTCAGATTCAATTGACCACAGTTCCTTTTTCAATCAAACAAAATCTTATGGCATTACCGGAATTGGAATTTCTATGAAAAATATTTCCTTGAGAGGAAGCGCAAGTAGAACGCTCAGCGATAACGGAAAATCAGGCAGTAATATTACTACTTCATCTCAAACTCAGTATCCTAATTTCTCAGTTGACATAGGAAATATAGAAAAATTCTTCTTATTAAAAAAAATATTTAATTCTTTTAATGCAAGTTATACTTACGCATTAAACACTAGCGAATCAGGATCAAAAACCACGCTTGCCGGCACGCCTATCCTTACAAGCATATCTAAAAATATAAATACTTCTTACGAAATTAATGGAGAATTTAAAGACAAAACCGGGGCAAGAGCCTCTATTAATGTTAACAAAGGACGAGAGGAATTAAAAACAGAAACAGGTAATATTACCGCTTCGCAAAAAATTAGTTATAGCATTAGTTTGAACCGTTCTATTAATGCTTCGGAAGGGATAAAATTTCCGGGATTATATAACGTCAAACTTAAAAGTAATTTGGATGCAAGCGTTACGACCGACCTTAATTTTGAGACTAAAGAAAATGCCATTACTAATGAGAAAAAAATAGATACAAAATCAATAAAAGTATCTCCTGCGTTGAATTATAATTTTTCTGAAAGTATAACCGGTGGTGCCACTGCTTTCTATACTCAACAATGGTCAAAAATTGGCTACGGGGGTAACTTAAGAGATGTGGGCCTTAAATTTTCTGTTGAATTTACTTTCTAAACGGGAAAGTAGACGTGCCCATTTATTATTTTTAACGGAGAGCTTTTTTATTTAAATAAAATGCAGGAAGATAGAACTAAAATAGTAGTTTTTGTATTGCCAATTGCTTTTTTATTGATTATCTTACGATTAGCATTCTTACAACTATGGAGCGGCAAAGAGTATAAAAGGCAGGCATCCAACAATTGTCTCAAGGAAGACATTATATCCGCTCCAAGAGGAGTTATTTACACTAGAGATGGTAAGATAATTGCTGATAATATAGCCACTTATACAATAATTATCGATTCCCTTTCCAAATTATCTACTTCTACGCGAACTTATCTTACTGATATAATATCTCCTCTTTACTCAAAAGGATACGTTCCATCTTCAAAAAAAGATACTATAAAAAATGCTCCTTTTAATATTATATGTAAATTAGAAGAACAAAGGGAACAATTTCCTAACCTCAAAGTAAAAGCTCAGCCTTCCCGAAGATACTTATACGGTGAAACCTTTGCTCATTTAATTGGATACACCGGTGAACTCTCTAAAAAGGAACTCAAAAATATAAAAGATAAAACCCGAGATAAGATTTACAGATTAGGGGGCAACATTGGAAAATCCGGGCTTGAGAAACAATATGAGGAATTCTTAAAAGGCAAAAACGGAGCTCGTTACATAGAAGTAGATGCGCGCGGGCGCGAACTCGGACTCCTTTCTTATGATCCCCCTGAACCGGGTTATGACACGTGGCTTAACATTGATTTTGACCTGCAAATCTTAGCTGACTCTATATTCACCGCTTCAAATTTTTCCGGATGTTGTGTTGCTATGAATCCTTATACGGGAGAAATCCTTGTCTGGGTATCCAGACCGGCATTTGACCCTAACTTATTTTCTACAAGTTTAACTTATAATGTATGGAAGCAATTTGTAGAAGACCCAAACGCTCCCCTATACGATAGAGTTATGGGACCTAATGCTCCAGGCTCTATTTTTAAATTAGTTACCTCTGCTGCTGCTATTGATTTAGGGAAGTTGCATGCCGACACTTATCAATTACTTTCCTGTAATGGGGCTATGTTAATCGGCAACAGAAGTTTTAATTGCTGGGACGTTCACGGCTCTAAAAATTTGATTGAAGCTATTACGGTATCTTGTGACGTTTTCTTTTACCAGGTCGGGATGAATCTCGGCATAGAACCTCTTTGTTCCAAAGCCAAAGATGTGGGGTTCGGTAAAGTTACGGGAGTTGATATCCCAAGAGAAAGCAAGGGTTTTGTTCCTTCCGAACAATGGTATAAACAAAAATATGGCGGTATCTGGGGAAAAGGGCTTGTAGCTAATTTATCTATAGGTCAGGGAGAAATCCTTGCCACTCCAATTCAAATACTATCTCTTGTATCAGGCGTTGCAACAAAAGGCCTAATGTATACTCCAAGAATCGTATCTAAAATAGTTAATTCTTCGGGAGAATTAATTTATTCGACTCCCGCTCATTATAGAACTTTGCCTTTTTCCCAAGAAGCAATTAACGTTGCGCGCGAAGGAATGTTAGGAGCAGTTAACGCTCCCGAGGGAACTGCCAGAGCTGCCATAATTCCGGAAATACAAGTTGCGGGGAAAACCGGGACTGCTCAAAACCCCCACGGCACACCTCACGCATGGTTTACTGCTTTTGCGCCGTATGAAAACCCGGAAATCTGTATCGTCGTTCTTATTGAAAACGGCGGACACGGAGGCAGTATAGCTGCCCCTATCGCAAAAAGAATAATTCAAAAATATCTCTCAAAACAACACTCTCCAACTTAGATTTTTGTTATCTTAGGGCATCCATCTATTTTGTAATCTACGCGCGGTTTACAAAACCCGAAGTTTATCTTATCTTCGGTTCCTGGTGCTTAATAAGACGCTGAATGTTTTTCCGATGCGCAAATACTATTAACAAAAATCCCAACGAAACCATAAAAAACAGCGCCCCTACTCCATTCTTTAAAAAGACAAGAATAACGAGAACCAACGCCGCACTCATAGATGCCAGAGATACCCAACCAAAAACCAAAACAAAAAGTCCCCACACGCCAAAAGCTATAATCGCCTGAACCGTTACAAGTCCAAGAAACACACCAAGTCCTGTAGCCGCGCCTTTTCCACCCCTGCCTTTAAGCCACGGAGAGAATACGTGACCTAATATTGATGCAAAACCGCATATAATAGCTAGATTAACTCCAAACTTTTGGGAATGCATTATTATAAACGTAGGCAAAAAACCTTTTAAAATATCCAGAATAGAAACTATAAAACCGTATTTCTTTCCGCAGACCCGACCCACATTTGTCGCACCTATATTACCGCTTCCTACTTTGCGGATATCTTCTATGCCTCGCATCCTAGCAATAATGTATCCAAATGGAATGCTTCCGCACAGAAAACCAAAAACAACCGAAATTATGAAATTCATATTTTCTCCCTATGTCTTGCCGGATAATAATTCAATCGCCTCTTTTATGCTTTCCACTTTTTTCTTCAACATTTCCGTAGTCTCTTTTGTTTTGCTAACTACATCAGGATGCGCCTTTAAACAAAAAGCAGGCGAGTTCAACTTGCTTTCATTTGCTTTGATAATCGGATTCAACTTTTCCAGTTCAGCATTTGCTTTTGACAATTCTTCTTTCACGTCTACCAGCCCTTCTATAGGAATAGAAATCCCTACACCCTTTAACTGTCTTATAACACCCTTTGGCAGGGAATCCGTGAAAATAATATTATTTACTTTTGCAAGTGTCTTTATATATTCCGCATTATTTTCAATCGTTTTCCTATCTTTGTTTTCACATTTTATATTTATGTCCAGCGCCTGAGTCTGGGAAATATGCAACTCCGCGCGAATCATTCTCGTAACTGTTATGATGTCTTTTATAAGTTCAAACTCTTCTTCTGCCGTGGCATCACACCATTTCGCTTTTACGCAGGGCCAACTACTTGTCATAATAGACACTTCTTTAGGTTCCAGATTTTTCCATATTTCTTCAGTTATGAAAGGCATAAACGGATGCAGCAACTGCAAAAAATTACTCATTACTTTTTCCGCTACTCCTTTTTTCCTGCGTAATTTAGCTATTTCAAGATACCAGTCACAAAAATCGTGCCAGAAGAAATCATAAATCCGCATACCGGGTTCCTGTAATTTATATTTTGAAAGCATACGCGTAACATCCTGTATAAGCGTAGACAGTTTTGTCATTATCCACTTATCTGAAACTTCTTCTTCAAAGCCTTCCGGGTTATCGGGGATGGAACTTATCAGTCTATAAGCGTTCCATATTTTATTTGCAAAATCTCTTCCTGTAAAGAATGTATTTTCCTGTATATGCGGGTCCTGTCCTTCTCCGGCGGCAGTAATCAACGAAAACCTCAACGCATCCGTGCCGTATTTCTTTATAATTTCTCTCGGGTCTATGCCGTTTCCCAGGGACTTTGACATTTTTCTGCCAATAGAATCTCTCACTGTCCCATGAACGTAAACATCGGTAAAAGGAAGTTTCCCGATAAATTTATACCCCGCCATCACCATTCTCGCCACCCAGAAAAATATTATTTCCGAAGCAGTAGAAAGCAAAGTAGTAGGATAAAAATATCCCAATTCTTGTGTTCTTTTGGGCCATCCGAATACTGCAAACGGCCATAGCCAGCTTGAAAACCACGTATCGAGCACGTCTTCATCCTGGTGGATATCGGTGCCGCCACATTTAGGACACACCTTTGGCGTAAAAGCTTCTACAATCGGCAGGCATCCGTTACTGCAATAAAACACGGGTATGGGATGTCCCCAGGTTATTTGTCTTGAAATGCACCAATCCCTGACGTTGTTCATCCAGTTTAAGTATACTCCCGTCCACCTGTCGGGATAAAATTTTATTTCTCCCGTTTCCACTGCTTTAATTGCAGGCGCGGCAAGTTCTCTCTGGTTCACGAACCATTGTTTTGAAAGCAGAGGTTCTATTATTGATTTGCATCGGTAACAACGCCCGATAGTATTTTCATAAGGTTCCGTTTTTAATAATAAATTTTCCGATTCCAGTTGTTCCAAAACTTTTTTACGCGCTTCTTTCACCGTTAACCCGCGATACTTCCCGGCGTTTTCGTTAAGAATACCGTAATTATCCATTATGCGAATCTTCTGCAGGTTGTGCCTTTCCGCGACTTCAAAGTCCATTGCATCGTGCGCGGGAGTGATTTTCACAACACCCGTTCCGAAGTTCGGGTCAACCGCATCATCCGAAACAACCTTTATTTCGCGGGTCATAATCGGAAGGATTAACGTTTTACCGATAAACTTTTTATTTTTTTCGTCCGAAGGATTTACTGCGCAAGCAGTATCTCCAAGCATTGTTTCGGGTCTAGTCGTAGCCACAACAATGTATTCGTCTTCATTTTTTATTGGATATTTTATATAATATAACGACCCTTTATTCGCTTCATTGTCAACCTCTTCATCGGATATTGCGGTTGCACATTTGGGACACCAGTTAACGATATAATCGCCCTTGTAAATCAACCCGTCTTTATACAATCTTACAAAAGCTTCCTGCACGGCAAGCTGAAATCCCGGGTCCATTGTATATCTTGTATGGTCCCAATCGCAGGAACAACCTAATGATTTGAGTTGTTCAAGTATGATTGATTTTTTTTCTTCCGCCCAATTAGTGGCGTGTTCCAAAAACTCTTCCTTCCCGATATCGCTTTTGGATTTACCTTTCAGGACTTCCGCTATTACCATAACTTCGGTAGCGATACCTGCGTGGTCAACACCGGGAATCCATTCCGCTTCATATCCCTGCATTCTTTTAAAACGTACGAATATATCCTGGATTGTGTTGTTTAAAGCCTGCCCAAGATGTAAAATATTAGTAACGTTCGGCGGCGGGATAACAACCGTAAACGGTTTACGTTCAAGGTTAGGAACGGCATTGAATAGTTTATTGTCTATCCAATATTTGTACCACTTTTTTTCTACGTTTTCCGCATTATATATTTTATCTAATTCCATAATATTTTTATTACCTCAGGGGAATAATGCTACTCTTTGTTTTTCTCTCTACAACAAATTACTACCGTTTACAATTAGTTGCTGCTTAATTACTGGTTATTTCTTTCCCCTATTTACTTCTCGTATCCTTCAACCGGGTTACACAAAGAGGTTCTGGTAGAAGCCGATGGTGTAAATTTTAGGACAAACTCCAATGCTTCAGATTCGTTCGGAGCTTCATACACTATTACAAAATCATGCGCTCCCAATAACTTAAGGAATTCTTTTATTTTTATATTTTCCGGCGCTTTATTTTTTTTAGTCAAATAAAATAAGTCTTCTGATTTCCCCGGTATTACATCCAGTGTGGTCATAAAAAGCATTTTTCCCCCTTTTTAGTTTTTCTCTGTGAACTCTCTATTTAGTTAGAGTTCGTGACGAAAGAGCGTTTCCGCCTCAGGCGGAAACGTTACTCTGACTTATCCGACTTTGTTGGGCTCTTATTTCCATTTTGTTATCTGTTATTTTTTAAACCCTCAATTTTCCGTTTTCTGTGGACGGAGTTTACCCCGCCTTGGCGGGGTAGTTGATCCTTCTGCCCCCTATTTCTCTTATCCTTCAACCGGGCTTGATAAAGAAGTCCTGGTAGAAGCTGCCGTTGTGAATTTCAAAACAAAATCCAATGCTTCAGATTCATTCGGGGCTTCATATATAATCACAAAATCATGCGCTCCCAATAATTTGAGAAACTGTTTTATTTTTATGTTTTCCGGTGCCTTAACTTTTTTAGTCAAGTAAAGCAAATCTTCTATCTTCCCCGGTATCACATCAAGTGTGGTCATAAAAAGCATTCTTCCCCCTTTTTTATTTGTTTAATTTCTTTTATCTAATATAAAACAATTGCAATAAAACTTATATTTTAGCTAAAAATATTGTATTTTCAAAAAATGTCAACATTTTACTATAGTTTTTCTTTTTTTATCGGATAGGGTTTGGGGACGCAACCAAACTTTCATATGGTATACGGGTTCTAGCAAGCTCAAATCTGTGCTCCTACGATTCATATTTACAAGAACCTAAATTTTGTTCCACCCTTTAATAGAAAATAAAATTCTTTCATACATTCCTTTCGAGTAAATTCTGCAAATTCAGATATGAAAAAGTGGTAGTAGATAGAATTACCACCATTTACTTTAAATTTCTTTCAAAAAATATTTGACATCCATATGGGAAAATATATCTACGCTATAATCAATGTAAAAGAGTTTAAAACTGTTGACAATAGATTATAAAGGTACTATGAATTAGAAATAGAGAAAGCAATATGAACAAACGAGAAGAACTTTTATTTACGGCAGTTAAAACCGGTGATTTAGAAAAAGTAAAAGAAGCAATTAAATTTTCACTTCTATCCGGCAACGCAGATGTTAATATAAAAGACAGATACGGATATACCCCGCTAATCTGGGCATTAGAAAGAGGTTACAAAGAAATCGCAGAACTGCTTATTATTAAAGGCGCTGATGTTAGCGCAAAAAACAGGCAAGGCGACACCCCGCTAAACTTTGCATTGGACTATGGTTACGAAGAAATCACAGAATTGCTTATTAATGAAGGCGCGGATGTTAATGCAAAAAACAGATATGGCGACACCCCGCTAATCCAAGCGTTGGAAAAAGGCTACAAGGAAATCGCAGAATTACTCATCGATGAAGGCGCGGATGTTAATGCAAAAAACAGATACGGCGACATCCCCCTAATTCAGGCATTGGAAAAAGGCTACAAAGGAATCGCAGAGTTACTTATTGATGAAGGGGCTGATGTTAATGTAAAAAATAATGACGGTGTTACCCCACTAATCTACGCCTTAGAAAAAGGCTACAAAGAAATAATAGAACTACTTATCACTAAAGGCGCAGATGTTAACGTGAAAGACAAACAAGGCAACACTCCGCTAATCTGGGTGTTGGAAAAAGGCTATAAGAAAATCGCTGACTTGCTTATTAATAAAGGCGCAGATGTCAACGCTAAAGACAGATACGGGTATACCGTACTAATCCGGGCGTCGGAAAAAGGATACAAAGAAATAGTAGAATTGCTTCTTGCTAAAGGCGCAGATATCAATGCTAAAAATAATAATGGCGTTACCCCACTAATCCAGGTATCAGAAAACGGGCACAAAGAAATCGCAGAATTGCTTATCTCCAAAGGAGCAGATGTTAATGCAAAAACCATATATTACAATACCTCGCTAATTTGGGCATTGGGAAACGGGTACAAAGAAATTGCAGAATTGCTTATCACAAAGGATGCAGATGTCAATGCTAAAAATAATAATGGCATTACTCCGCTAATCCAAGCGTCGGAAAAAGGCTATAGAGGAATAGTAGAATTACTCATTATTAAAGGCGCAGATGTTAACGTGAAAGACAGATACGGTAATACCCCGCTAATCTGGGCATTGGAAAAAGGCTATAAAGAAATCGCGGAATTGCTTGTCAATAATGGGGCATACAGGAACTTATAACCCCCGACTAAAAAACTTGTATCCGGGAAATCCGTTACCGCAATCCTTTATTTCTATTCTCCTTTCCTCATAAAATCCAATATATATCTTACGGAAAAGTAAACCACAGTCAAGCTAACCATCCAATAAACCGCTATCCATAAAGGATTAACACCTATAAACATTAACCTGTTCCACCATGTAAATACCGTGTTGGAAGCATATAGAGACTCGTTAGATATCGCCGGAGGTGTATATTTGGCGCTTTCAAAAGTATGCAATGTTCCTAAAAATAAATTCCATAAATTTATAAATAAAATCTTTACGGTATCCCATAATTGTGGGTACCTGTAATAAAATACATATTCCATATCCTTATCCCAAAAGTAGCGTATTCTCCCGTGCCAGTTAACCAATGTCCCCGCAAATTGAATAAGCAAACTGTAAGCAGATAAAATATAAATAAAAAATCTTTTACTTGGCGGAAATTTGGGTTTTAACCAGTATCCTAAAGGCAGAATCAATAACGGAGTAATTTCGAGCGTATACCTTGGTCCCCAGCTAAAAAAATCCGACCACAGCAAAGTGCTTCCCAAAAGATAAAAAATCACAACGGATAATATTAATATGCATTCTTTCTTCTTTTCTCTAAAAAATTGATTCCAACCCAATATCGATAATATTAAAATTGGTGAATATAAAAATATGTTCTTATTCTTATTAAAAACTGTTTTTTGGACTCCTATCGCAATAGAGTCGATATAGTAATACCCTTTATTTAATACTGTTCTTGCGCTTGGACTTATGAAAAAACCACCGGTCCTTATCCAATTATACCATCCCCAAAGAAAAAAGAAAGGAGCCACTCCTATTAAAAAAACAAATATTATCTTGAAGTTTTTTTCCCTTAACGCAATCAAAAATATAAAAACAAAAACAAAGAAAAGAAAAACATACGAGAGGTCCCTTGTATTAATAGTTAATCCTGCAAAAACTCCACAAAAAACTAAATACCATAATCTCTGTTTTTTTAAAAATTCAAATAAGAAATATAATGAGCTCACTATAAACAACATATTTAGATTCCCTTCGTAATTCGTAGAAGAATAAGGAAAAACAATTGTTAAAAAAGCTAAACATAATGTAGTATAAAAAGATACTTTAAGCGACATTCCAAGGGAACAAAGCAGTGAAAAGAAAACCACACATGCTAATGCATTAACGACAACACCGGTTAATGCTCCCCAAAAAGATATAACCTGTTTAACACCCCCATCCTTATGTATTACTTTACTTACAATTGGTTCGCACATAGCTATAGGAGTCATTAGGAAAACATTTGTAATCCCATGCCAATCATACCAATCTCCGTTTTTCCCCTGGACTAATAAAGTATCATTTGTCTGTTTAGCCAGAGACGGAGAATGTCGTTGAACTAAATTTCGGGATATTTCCAACTGAAAATCCGCTTCGACCCAAGGAAGCCCCTTGGCAAACAACAAATATATCGCTGCTATTAAAAAGAAAAGAGAAGTTTTGAATTTCAATAAACTATTACACGGAATTGACATTTTCTTCTGCTCCCGCTTGTTAACTTTTTTCTGTAACCAAACAATAAACTATAATTTTATTAAAATTTTTTGTCAACCTTAATAAGAAAACAGGAAGAAAATATTGACAGAATGCTATTCTTTAGTAATTTATTAAAACATAGGGTATACTCAGACTACTGACAATAAGCTGTAAAACAAGGATAAAAACTGAAAAAGATTAGAATTTTAATAGGTAGCGATACGGCATTTACGCTGCAAGCGCCTGAAATAAAATATACTCTTCAAACACTACTTACCATCGCCGGATTCCCATGGGAATTTGTAAAAGAAGAGAATTCAAACAATGAAATTGATGTTTATTATGGGCACGATAAAAATGTGAAGTGCAAGCTTCATATTATACCGTTATGTTTAAACTCTATTATGATAGATACGCCTATTAAGATAATTTACGATAAAGAAATCCCATTCCTTTTTTTTGACGAAATTAGCATTAAAGATAAAGTCTATTATTTAGATAATGATAAAACGCTTTTGGCAAATGATATAATTTTTTCTTCTTTCTATTTGCTGACAGGTTGGAATGAAAAATTTATAAATAGGGACAAAAAAGACAGGCACAATATTCAACAATCGTTTCTCTACCAAAACAATCTACTGCACACGCCAATCGTAAATAAATATGCAGACATATTGTTAAATGTTTTCAGTAAAAGTCACCGGCCTCTTCCATCCTGGCCTTACGGTAAAAAATACGCCGTTGCTTTGTCCCACGATATTGATTACCCGGTGATGATAAAATGGATAGAAGCAATAAGATATTGCGCAAAAAACAAACCAAATATTAATCCTGTTAAAATATTCGATATATTGTTCGGGAAAGAAACTTTCTGGAACTTTGAAAAATGTATGGAATTGGAAACAAGCCACTGTCTGAAATCTGCTTTTTATTTTTGCGGGTATAAAGGAAACCTATTACGCTATTTATTATACGCGCCAGACCCATTTTATGATGTCTCCGATAAAAAGTTCTATCAATTGTTTGAGACTCTGAAAAATCACGGTTTTGAAATAGGAATGCATGCAAGTTATCTTGCATACAAATCTGTGAATTCTTTTAAATCCGAAAAACAAAAAATAGAATCCGTCCTGGGCAAAAACATTACAGGCAATCGTCATCACTACTGGCACTGGAACCAAAACGATGCTGCACAGACATCGATAATTCACAATGAAATAGGACTGGTATACGATTCCAGCATTTGTTTCGAAAAACACAGCGGGTTCCGTTACGGCATAAGCAGCCCTTTTCATTTGTACGATTCTAATACCTCTTCCCGGGTTGATACTTTACAACTGCCACCGAGTTTGATGGATGCTCAATTATTTGATTTTAGAAAAGAATCGAATTTTACAAAATATGAAGATATGATAGATTCGCTTATAAATAATGCCAGGTCTTCGAGCGGAGTTTTTGTTGTTGACTTTCATCCAAGAACACTGAATAATACGCTTTTCCCTGAATGGGGAGATAGTTACACGTATTTACTAAATGCAGTCTGCAAAAATGATGATTTCTTTTGCGATACTCCCGGGGGAATAGCCAATTACTGGTTGGAAAGAGAAAAAAAATTATTAGAGGCATCCCTATGAATATTGTCGTTTTAACAAATAAAAATAGCAATTTTGGTAAAAAAGTATTGAACAGGTTAATCCTTGACGGCCTCAAAGCTAATGCCGTAATCGTAATTAAACAACCACCAAGCTATAACCTAAAATTATTTAATTCCGTAAAAAAAAGAGTAGGTATTTGGGATGCTTTATGCTTTTCCATAGAAAAAATATTCCAGGGAGAAAAACACCTAAGAGATGAAAAACCAATAATAACCGACTATTCTAAATTAGCACAACAGGTATTTTTTACCCGAGGAACAAATACTATCCAAACAATAAATATCCTTAAAATGCTGAGCCCTGATATTTTAATCCTAGGACAAACCGGAATAGTTAAAAAGGAAATCCTTGAAATACCAAAACTTGGGACATTGAATGCACATCCCGGGATTCTACCGTTTTATCGCGGTATAGATTGCTGGAAATGGGCTGTTTATAATAACGAATTTGATAAAATAGGATGCAGTGTCCACTGGGTAGATACAGGTGTTGATACGGGAAACATAATTGCCGTAAAGAGGAACGATATTAGCAACCCGGATTTTGCTTGTATTGAAAATACGCTTTACGATAATTGTATTTTATTGCTTTCCAATGTGTTACAAAGATTAAAAACTTCTTATATTGAAGGGACTAAACAAGAAAAAGAAACCGGCAAACAATACTATAAAATGTCTAAAAAGTTAGAAAAAACAGTTAAAGATAAATTAGAAAATATTGCAGTAAGAACCGACCGTAAAAAAATATAATTGTTATGAAGCCATCCGTTATTATACCTAAAGACAAAGGAGTATTAAAAAATCATATTGATTTAAGCATATCTATCGTTCATCATAAAAATAAAGAATTTTTAGAAAAATGTCTCGACTCTATATTTAAGGAAACTAAAAACATAACCTTTGAAATATTTGTAATAGATAATTGTTCGAATGATAAAATACCGGAATTGATTGAAAAAAAATACCCCGGAATTACCTTAATCAGGAACAATCAGTCAGAAGGATTTGCAAGCAATCACAACAAAGCATTAAAACTGGCAAACGGGCGGTATTTACTTATCCTGAATAACGATACTATTATTTTAGATTCTGCCTTCGATAAAATGGTAAAATTTATGGATACAAACTCAATCATAGGAGCGCTTGGATGTAAAATGTACTTAACAGAAAAAATGGATTCCGCATCCCCGCCACCTTCAAAGTACTCTTTTACCCCTTTTAGAGAATTCTGGGACAGTTTAGTCGGACATTCCGGGATACAAAAAATATTCTACAATTCCCCTCTGATTTACAACCCCGGATGCAGTACCGCAGGTCCGAAAGCAGTTGACACGGAAAACGAAGTGGCACATATAAGCGGGGCATGTATGATGGTGCGCAAAGAAGTAGCAACGCAAGTAGGGTTAATGGACGAAAACTATATGATGTTTCTTGAGGAAACGGATTGGTGTTATCGAATAAAAAAACAAGGTTGGAAAATGTATTATTATCCGAAAGCTTATATAATCCATTACGGCTCAAAATCATTAGGTTACTTTGAAAACACCAGAAAAAAACTACACGAGGAAAGCCTTGCTTATTTTTTCAAAAAACACTACGGTGCCGGTGGATTTCTTTTATTCAAGATGTTAAGAATTGTCCTATTTCCCATAATGTCTATTCATAAATTATACTTAAAAATAACATACCCTCAAAAATAAAACTTATGAAAATCTTACTGGCCGGAAATTTTCCTTGTGATGAGAAACTTGGTTCACCCAAAATACTCATTAAACTCGGGAAAGAATTAGAAAAAAAGGGACACTTTGTTAAGTATATATTTAGCGAAGACTTAAAAACCGCCTTGCCGACAAAACATTTACGATACTTTAATTCTCCCCTTGCCGTGTTTTTTGCAGTCAGAAAATATTATAAGTTATACAAGGGGTTTGATATTGTCCAGATTGCCTCGGGAGATGGTTTTATATGGGGACTCTATAAAAGACTTCTAAAACTGAATAACAAATATATATGTTTATCCATAGGACTTGAACACCTGGATGAAAAAATCAGGAAAGAAAACGAAAAACTCGGATTGCTGAAATTATCTTTAATACATAAAATAGGGTTTAGCGTAAGGCTTAGAAGCGTGGAATTATCAATAAAACTAAGTGATACGACAATATGTTTAAACAGCGTTGATAAAGATTTTATCGTTCAGCATTGTTCCATAAAAGCAGAAAAAATAAAAGTAATACCTGCCGGAGTGTCTAAAAAGTTTTTTCTAAAACAAAAAAAATCCTCTTCCGGCAAAAATTCATTATTGTATGTCGGGACGTGGATTCCAAGAAAAGGAGTAAAATACCTTGCTGATGCATATTCGATACTTGCAAATAAAATTGATAATCTGAGTTTGACTATAGTCGGCGGCGTAGAAACAGAAGAAACAATTAAATCCGAATTTTCACAAAACATAAGAAATAAAGTTCAGATAATTCCGTTAGTTCCTGAAGAAGAGTTGGTTAATATATACGGGAATTATACTATTTTTGTTTTCCCTACTCTTTGCGAAGGTTTCGGTATGGTATTTTTAGAAGCTATGGCATCAGGACTTGCAGTAATAACAACAAACGCGGGTGGAGCAATAGATATAATAGAAAATAACATAGACGGGATTATCATTCCTGAACGGAATACTGACGCTATTGTTTCTGCAGTTGAAAAACTCATATATGACAACAATCTATTGTTGGAAATTGGAACAAAAGCAAGAGAAAAAGCTAGAAATTTTGTATGGGAAAATATGGCAGAAAAAATAATCAAGACATACGAAAAAATAACCTTGCGATGAAATATGGAGAATTCTCAAGTTAAAATTGACAAAAGACTTCGGTGAAATTATATTTATTAAAAACTCTTAGGGATTAAAAATTACTTAATATGATACTATTTATTATTCCGGCATACAATGAAGAGAAGAACATTCCTACTCTATTAAAAGAGATAGAATGCTTTGCTAAAAATTACAAATGCCGGATAATTATTGTTAATGACGGGAGCACAGACAAAACCGAAGAGATAGCAACATCTTTCAAAAATAAACTTCCGGTAGAAGTTCTTACTCATCCTACGAATAAAGGTCCCGGGGAAGCTTTTAAAACAGGTTTTTCTTATGTTTTAAAAGAGGCAAAAGAGGAAGACATTATCATAACTAAAGAAGCTGATAATACCGGGGATGATTCCATATTACCGGTTATGATAAAAAAAATATTGGAAGGAAACAATTTAGTTATCGCCTCCTGTTATGCAAGGGATGGAGAAATAATCGGCACTACATTTATCCGTAAAGCTTTAAGCTATGCCGCGAATATATTCTTAAGAATACTTTACCCGCATCTAAAAGTAAAAACTTACAGTTCCTTCTATCGCGCTTATTCTGTTAAGCTCTTAAAAAAGGCATATAAAATTTACGGGAATAACTTCATAAAAGAAAAAGGATTTATTGTTATGACAGAAATACTAATAAAATTAAGTAGATTAAAAGATACAAAGATAGCGGAAATTCCCACAGTATTGAAATGTGATAATAGGGTAGGCAAAAGCAAAATGATTGTATTAAAAAACATCCTTGATTATTTATGTTTTATTCTTAAAGACACCCTTGATAGGATTTACAAAGTTGATATAAACAATAGATACCAAGATTACCCGGATTAAGAATGAAAAAATTACTTGGTTTTTCCGCATTTACAATTAGCATAATCATCATATATTCTTTAATTAATTTTATTGGAATATCCCTAACAAAAACAGGAGTAGAAAATAAACTGTTATTTGGGATACTAATTCTTTTTAAGACAATTTTAATAACACTCTGGTTATCGGGAATTACTTATAAAAAACTCTGGGATAAAAATACTTTAAGAAACAAAACTTCCCGAATTATCTGGAGTTTAACACTAATCGTTGTTTTTATACTCCTTAACTCTTCTTTATTATTATTAGATAGAACAAGTAAATTATATAAACATATAAAGGGACCGTCTTGTGGATGGAAAGGAAAACTGTGGCAGTCAGACACAACATTAGGCACCAGGCCAATACCGAATGCAAAAGGATTTGAGACTTTTGTGATAAGTAAAGACGTGCCAATAAAGTTTGACAGGAATGGATTTAGGGTTCCCGTTTTCTGCACTGATACAACAATTAAAAGGCCTTTATTTTTATTTCTGGGATGCTCATTTACTTTCGGAATGGCTTGCCCGGCAGAAGAAAGTTTTCCCTACATAGTTTCCCAGGATACAAAAGGTTCCTCAATGAATGCCGGAATATGCGCAGGCGGACTTTCCCAGATGCTTTTATTATCCCGGGAATTAGTCCCTCATTATAAACCTGATTTTGTAATAGTGCAATACTCGCCGTGGTTAGCCCAAAGAGCCACATTGATGGGAGCCCCGACATATATTGCAGTAACACCGGTACCTTATATCTCTAAAACTAAAGACGGAAAAAATGTAATAAGTCCAATTGCTTTTAATTCAAAAACGCTTGATTTAAATATAGAAAAGTTTAGAGGAACTCCCAAAAACATAAGAGACTATACTTGTTTTTTGTTTGAAATAGCAATACCTTTATACTTACACGATGTTTATTATAGAACTATAACAGCCTTAAAAAAAATACTGGGGAAAATTCCAAAACCGGATAAAAACATTAAAGATATAGAACAATTTGCATACAGCAATATTTATGATGTTTGCAAACAAAATAACAGTAAAATGATTATTCTTAACCTCGGGGATATTACATATACAAAAAATTCCCATACCCTTATATTGCCTGATAGTAATATTATTTTTGCAGAAGCGGATTCTCTCTTGTTCCGCAGACTGAAGTCTCCCGACGAATACAATAAAGAATATATGCACTGGTGTTTTAATGGGAAGGATTCCGTTATAGAAGATGTACACCCGACATATAAAGCAAACAAAATAATAGCAGAAGCTATAGTCACCACGATAAAAGAAAACACCCCAAAAACGAATCTCTCTTATAGCTGCGATAAGACAAAAAAATAGAATCTTCTTCAATGCCCCTGAGAAAGATTATACTGAGTTTTAAAGGCAAAATGGCTGTAATGAAAAATATTCTTGACTATTTGCGCTTTATCGTTAAAGATAATATTGAGAGGAATTGAGGGGATATTTAATTAAAATGAGGAACAAATTATTTGCAGGAGGAATATTATTTTTCTTCTGTTTGAATGTTAATGCAAATTCGTGGGTTCAAAATGACTGGAGTAATGGCGATTCCCAGCTTATCTGGACGGATTCCACAAAATACCTGTCCGCAAATAACATTGAAACGAATAATGGCGTTTCATTATCCACAGAAACACCTTTAAAAGCTACCCCTTTATTAAATACCAATAAAGTATGGAGTATGACAAAAGGAGTTCGAGGAGATACAAATTTAATTTTTGCAGGGGTAGAAAGTACTGGGATAGACGTATGGATGAGTTTGGACAATGGAGAAACATATCAACTGGGGTGGCACTCTTTATATGGTGGGGAAGATATTGTCAAAAAAGTAACCACTTTATGTTGGAACAACTCTAATTCCTCCCTGTTAGTTGGCTGTTATATTCACGAATGGGGAGAGGAATATTATATCGAACCTATTACAGAATTTGGCAAAATGAATTTCCCCAATCTTTTAACATACGGAAGTAATCCTAAATATACTTATTCTATGATAGCTTTTTCTGATACTATACTTATCGGGGGCGGGGAGAATTCTTATATCCTTCGTTCCGTGAATAACGGGGCAAACTGGTCAAGTATTTCTATGGCAGACACCAGGATAATTTCTTTGCTCAAATCTCTTGATGGAAACGTATATGCCGGTTCGGGCACCAATCTTGGATTGGTACTAAAATCCGTAGATAACGGGGCAAACTGGACTGCCGTGTTTGCTACTACTCAAAAATCCGTTTTTTCATTAATCGAGGGACCGGACAGCACAATTTATGCCTCCACAGGCGACAGCGGAAAAATCTTCAAAACTAAAAACGGCTGGGGCACTCACGATACTACTACGCCTATCCCAAATGCCCGTGAAGTCAGATTGATTTGCGATTCGCTGGGAACTCTTTATGCAGGTGTGTCCTGCATGGATGACAGCGCACGAGTCTTTTATTCTTCGGATAAAGGAACCAGCTGGACACAAATAGGCGGGACTCTTTGCCAGGGGAAAATCTCATCAATGATATTCACAAGTAATCAATGCCTTCTGGTAGGGACTGACCACAATGGAACAATATTCAGATTGGCAAAATATGTTCCCGCAGGAAGTCTTATATCTTCTATATATAATACCGGAGAAAGCAATAGAAATGCTACAAGGTATTACACTAAAATAGAATGGGACGGGGATTACAACGGTCAAGATATTATCGTAAAAATTAGAAGTTTTCAGGACACTATCGGCTTTAGCGATACTCTTTCCTGGACAAATTGCCCTCCTTGCACAAGCGGACAATTGCTGTCAACCGTATCATCGGTGGATAATAACGACCAGTTTATTCAATATAAAATAGATTTTCTTGCTTCCCCATCATTCGTTACTCCCGTACTTCATAATATCACTACGACATATTCTTTCGTTGATACCGCAGGCCCTCTACTTACCAGCGCAACCGCTACCGGAGATGAAATTTACAATCCTCCGAATTCTTTTACACCAAATGATAAAGTTACTCTTTCCTTCGACGAGAGAATAGATACCCTTATCGTAAATAACTCAAATATTGATTCTATACTTAAATTAAGTGGCGGACATAAATGGATAAGTGATTCTGCGGTCTGGGATACGGCTTATAAAAATCTTACCGTTACTTTAAGCGATATTTCACAGGTTATGATAGGAGACACCGTTTTCCCACGCAAATCCCAAACCGACAGTTTAACGGATAAATGGGGAAACCAGTGCGTCTCCCCTTGTATTATTACGGGAACTTTTGCTCCCTATATTGATTCCATCGTTGCATACGACGGGCAGGATTCCATTGAATACATTGATTCCGACGATTACATAACTCTTTACTTTTCAAAACGCACAAACAAAAAAAGTATCAATGCCGCAAACATAAATAATATACTCCGCCTTCGCAATCATTCATGGCTGGATGCCAAAGCGCATATGGGGTCCTGCGTATGGGATTCCCTTGGGTTTGCTCTGGTTTGCAGCCTAAAAACAGACAGTCTCCGACCAACGATTGCAGTCGGTGATACGATATTCCCGGATTCCGTTAACATAAAAGATAAATTTCTTAAGGGCGCAGTAATCGCTCCCTGTATAATTAAAGGAACTTTCGGGCAATACGGTCCTGTTCCCGACAGCGCAATTGCTTATGAAGGCAGTCCACAAGAAAGCGGAATAGGCAACGGGGATTATATTCTCGTTTACTTTAACAAGCTTATACAAGATATTCAATGGGGAAACTTAGATCTGGATACCGTTTTGACTCTTAAAAAAGCAGGCGTCCAACACACATGGTATCCTCCTACCGAAAGTCTTATTTGTACGGCTCAGGCAGTTGAACAACAAGACTTGATGGGCATTAAATACACATTACTTTTCATATCTTTTGTAGACACTACTACGGGAACAGAAGAAACAATCATCCAATATAATGCTGGTTTATCCGTGTTTCCAAATCCTTCTAACTCTCAGGCATCCATATCTTTTACCGTACCGGGACTTGCAATCGGCAATAATCCAAAATCCGTAATCCAAAATCTAAAATCTAAAATCCAAAATCCTTTAATATCCATAGGGGATACTATTTTCCCGGATTCTAATCTGATTAAAGACACAAGCAACAGAAAATGCAAAAAGGCAGTATGCATTACCGGGGGATTTTCCAAATCCGACATTAAATCTTTCCTCTTAAAATCTTCCGTTAAAAAATCTCAGCCGACATTATCCGGATCTTTGGTGTCCATAAAAATATACAATGTAAGCGGACAGCTTGTAAGAACACTTATGAACACTCCCCAAAAATCCGGTACATATACCGCATTGTGGGACGGCAAAGATGACCATTCGCATAAAGTAAACGCAGGTATGTATATATGCAAATTAAGCCTTAACAATCAAACGCTTACGCAAAAAATAGTTCTCTTGAAATAATCCTTCTCCCCTATTAATATGCAACTTTTCGATAATCTTTCTCAACAGGACGGCAATAAATCCATTAACAAACCTCTCGCGGAAAGGATTCGCCCGCAGAACCTCGAAGAGTTTATAGGGCAAACCGGGCTTGTCGGAGAAAACGGGCACATACGAAAAGTCATAGAAACAGGTGAAGTCCAGAGTATGATATTCTGGGGACCGCCCGGCACGGGAAAGACTACTCTTGCAAGACTCATCGCGGGAATAAAAAACTACGAGTTCAAAGAGTTCAGCGCGGTTCTCTCGGGAGTAAGCGACGTCCGCAGGATAGCTGAGGAAACCAAAATCTCAAGGTCAAGAGGAAAAAGAACGATATTATTCGTTGACGAAATTCACAGGTTTAACAAGGCTCAACAGGATGCGTTCCTCCCGCACGTGGAAGACGGCACGATTATTTTGGTCGGGAGCACGACCGAGAATCCTTCCTTTTCCATAATAGCACCGCTGCTTTCGAGGGCAACGGTATACGTGTTCAAGTCGCTTGATGAAAAAGACATAATGAAAATAATTGACCGCGCAATAAATCTGGAAAGCGGTCTCAAAAAATTCAACGTTAAAATATCCGACGAAGTAAAAGAATATCTCGCGGGAATGAGTGACGGCGATGCGCGAACTGCTTTGAACATTCTTGAGTCGGCGGTTTTTACGACCAAACCCGTGAATAACGTCCGTGAATTAACTCTTGAAACAATCAAATCCGCAACCGAGCACTGTCCTCTTTTGTATGATAAAAAAGGCGAAGAACATTACAACATAATTTCGGCTTTCATAAAAAGTATGCGTGGCAGCGACCCGGATGCGGCGTTGTACTGGCTTGCGCGAATGATAGAAAGCGGGGAAGACCCGTTGTTCATAGTAAGACGAATGGTAATTTTTGCGTCCGAAGACGTAGGAAACGCCGATCCACAAGCTTTAATATTGGCATCCGCTTGTAAATCCGCGATTGAGTTTGTCGGTTTACCGGAAGGCTATTTACCGCTTTCCCAGACGGTAATTTATCTTGCAACTGCCCCAAAAAGCAACTCTGCGCTGGTATCTTATGGAAATGCAATGAACGATGTAAAGAAATACGGTTCTCTTCCCGTGCCTCTACATTTAAGGAATGCGGTAACTTCGTTTATGGAAGGTTTGGGATATGGAAAAGACTACAAGTATCCGCACAATCATAAAGAAGGGGATTTGAAAGATGAAACCTATTTACCGGATAAACTAAAAGGCAGTCATTATTTTCTTCCTTCTGATATTGCCTTTGAACAAGAAATAAAACAGAGAATGGAAAAAAGAAAAAAAGGATAAAATCCATTCCTTATTATTTTCTATATATACATCTTACCCTGTCCTATATGACTTAACTTTTATGACATTTCAATCTAATAATCATTGAAAATAAATAAAAAAACTTATGCTGCTATTTATAATATTTCTATTTTTTCTATTACAACTACAATTACCTTGACATAATTAAACAATATGATATAAAGCAGGATATTAATACCTTAATTTAACAATTAAGGGGCAGATGGCGGAATTTGGCATACGCGCCAGGCTTAGGACCTGGTTCCTATAAAATGGAGTGTGGGTTCAAATCCCACTCTGCCCAAAAAAGAAGATTTGTTCCGTCAAGGCGGAAAAAGGATATTATGGAATTTGAAATAAAAAAAATAAATGAATGTGAGAGATCTTTAGAATTTAGCATTCCTGCCACAGAAGTAAATAAAAAAATAGAATCCCTTTATTCCGAGTATCAGGCATCGGCAAAACTAGACGGCTTCAGGAAAGGGAAAGTCCCTATGAATATCATAAAGTCAAAATATAGCGCCACCATACAAGAAGAAGCAATAAATGAATGCATCAGGGAAACATACAGAGGAATAGCGGAAAAAGAAAAAATCTCCCCGGTATCGGACATACGGTTAGAAGATAAAAAATTCGACCCCGCAAAGGAACTTAAAGTTAAATTATCTTATGAAATTATGCCTGATTTGAAACTTCAACATTATAAAGGCATAAAAATAAAAAAACTATCTACGGAAGTCACGGAAAAAGAAATAGAAATGGTAATGTCCAAATTAACGGATTCAAAAGCTACTTATGTGCCTACGGCTATGAGAGCAGCGTCCAGCGAAGATATGCTTATCGTTAGTTATGACATATTATGGGAAGAAAAGGGCGTTTATCGCAAAAATCATGTCTCTAACTATACCGTTTTAATGGATGCTCCTGAAACTCCTGAAGAAATAAGAAATGCCCTGAAAAATACAGTTCCGGGTGATAAGAAAACGGTGAAAATTAAATACCCGCCTGACCATAAAGACGAAAACCTGAGAGACAAATCGGTAGAATATGCATTTGTCGTCCATGAAATAAAAGAAAAAAGATTGCCTCCGATAGATGATGAATTTGCAAAAAACATAGGGTTTAAGTCTATGGAAGAGTTAAAAACCAATATAACTACCAGTATAGCAAGAGATAAAGAAACGGAAGCTCGTTCAAGGATGAGAACTCAAATTATCAATTCCCTTATAGATAGCAACCCTTTCAAACCGTTGAATTCTCTTGTTGCAGATTATATGGAGTCAATGCTCAAACAGGCAGGTAAAAATATAGACGATAAAACAAAAAGTCAGTTAGAAGAAATTGCCATATGGCGCGCAAAAAGAGATATGATATTGCAGCAACTATCCGAAGTAGAACACATTGAAATAACGGCAGAAGAATTGAAAGCAAAGTTACTTGATACGGAAGAAGGAAGAAAATTAGGATACGAAAAACTCGTAAAAGACTTGCAAAAGAAAGGAATCTTTAGTTCAATTGTGTGGGAATTTACAGTAGATAAAACAATGAATTTCCTTATAGAAAACGCAGAGATAAGTCCGGAATAAATATGCTTAAAACCAAATTATATATATCTGGAATATTTTCCCTCTTTTTAATGTCAAGTATCTTCGCAGATACTACTTATGTAAGTACAGATATTACCTCAAATACAATATGGACAAAATCCGCAAGTCCATACTTTATAACAAATGACATAACTGTTGATAATTCCATAACCCTGAGTATTGAACCCGGGGCAAAAATACTTATAGGAGATTCTAAACAATTAACGGTAAATGGAAATTTGTATGCAATTGGAGAGTTAACGGATTTCATCTTAATAACAGCACAGGACACATCCAAAAGATGGGATAATATTTTAGTTGCATCAACAGCAAAATGTTCCTTACAATATTGTAAAATAGAATTCGCAGGAAATTCCGCAATAAGTAATATGAATTCTAATTCGGTTTATATCTCCAATAGCACTATTTCTAATAATACTACTGAACTTTGCGGTGGAGGAATATATAATAATGGTTCCTGCGTCATAACAAATAATACTATCTCCTACAATACAGCTAAATATGGTGGTGGAGGGATATTCAACAGTAAAACCGCAATCATAACAAATAATACTATCTCTTTCAATACAAATACGGATACTACAGCAGTTGGCGGAGGGATATGGAATAATTATAAAGGAACGGCGTATATAACAGGAAATACTTTCCTGCATAATACCTCTATGTATAATGGGGGAGCCATATTTAATGAAGGGACTGCATCTATAACTTATGACACCATTTCCAATAATACCACAACCGTTAACTGGGGAAGTGGAGCTGGGATTTCCAACAAAGGTTCAGCCGAAATAACAAACAATAATATATCTTGCAATATTTCTAATTATGGGATAGGCGGGGGAATACATAATTATTCCGGGACTGCCAACATAAGAAACAATTCCGTATTCAACAATACTGCCAAATATAATGGCGGGGGCGTGTCTAATGAAAGCGCTATAAATGTTTTTCATAATAACATATATGATAATGCCACGGAAGGGAACGGTGGAGGAATATACAATTACAATTCAGCCGTAGTAGAAAGCAATAATGTATATCATAATTTTGCCTATGGCATTGGTGGGGGAATACATAATTACAAAAAACTTATTTGCAGCAATAATTATATATATAGCAATAATGCACAAAAAGGCGGCGGCATATCTAATTCTAATGGGATTGCTACTATAGAAAAAGATAGCATATACAATAATACAGCTGCTGAATATGGTGGCGGAATATATAATTGCGATACGGCTAATATACAAAACAATACTCTAATTAATAATAGCGCTAAATACGGCGGAGCTATATGTGATTATAAAACAACAACAATTAGTTTTAATTCTATAGTAGATACAACTGCTTCTGCTATTTATAATGCAGGAAAAACTTTCATTAGAGAGAATAATATTCAAGCTACGGGTTATTCTGTCTACAATAATGCAAGCAACCGGATAGATGCCAGCTATAACTACTGGAATACAACAGATACTACCGTTATAAAAACAAAACTATATGATTATTACGATAATGTAAGCAAAGGGAAGATATTTTATAAACCATTTCTTTATTCGGAATTGGAAGATATTATAGTCCCGGGAGCACCTACTGATATTATAGTTAAACCATTATCTACAACCCTCTATGTAATGAATTGGACAAATCCTTTTGATGCAAGTGGAATAGCAGAATACTATTACAAATTAAATTCAAGTCCCGCAGAAGAATTTGATACCACAGGAACAATGCATTCTTCCCCGGATACGCTTTCCGTAACAGCCAACGATTCCCTAATATATATATGGCTGGTAGATAGCAGCGGAAATGTGGAAGAAGATAATATGGGATACGCCTATATCAGATATGATATAATTCCTCCCGTAATAAGCAACACTACTGTATGGGAAGACACACTAGGTTTTACGGGACCATTCGACATAACGACAAGAATAACGGATAACTTTGTAGTTTATGCCCCTGTTCTGTTTTATAAAACAAGCATGGATACTAACTGGATATCCAGTACTATGAATTCCTTCGCCAACAGTTTTTATAAAGATACTATCCCACTGCAAACCGTTGTAGATAGTTTATTAATTGAATATTATATAACCGTTATGGACCAAGCAGGTAACTGCTCGAGAGAGCCTGACAGCGCAACATATTCATTCTTTATTTATCCCCTGGCAATTGAAGAAGGTAAAACACTTCCAATTAAATTTGCATTGTTTTCTCCAACTCCAAACCCCGGTTCAGCGAAAATAAACATAAAATACGGAATACCTGAAAAAGCTTCAATAAAACTAAGCGTTTATGACATAACAGGAAGACTTGTTATTCCTGTCTATAAAGGAACCCAGGAAAGAGGAATTTATACTATTGAGCTGAAAAACAAACTTAGGAAAGGTGTTTATTTTGTTGTCTTTAATGCAAACAACTTTAAGCAAGTGCAAAAAATGATAATCTCGCAATAGAGGAGGATATAAACTATGAACTTAGTTCCTATGGTAATAGAAAAAACTGCTTTTGGCGAAAGAGCTTATGATATCTTTTCAAGACTTTTAAGAGATCGAATAATAATGATTAACGGGGAAATAAACGATAACGTCGCAGGGACGGTAATTGCCCAGTTATTATTACTTGCCTCCGAAGACCCTGAAAAAGACATTCATCTTTATATTGATTCGGCAGGAGGAGTTGTTTCTTCGGGATTGGCAATATACGATACGATACAATACGTTAAGCCGGATGTTTCTACTATCTGTATGGGAATGTGCGCATCTATGGCAGCTTTGTTACTTACGGCAGGAACAAAAGGAAAAAGATACGCGCTACCGCATTCACGGATATTGATACACCAGCCTATGGGTGGAGTTTCGGGACAGGCAACCGATATCGCTTTGCATGCGCAGGAAATTGTCAAAGTCCGTCAGGAAATCAATGAAATAATTTCTTTCCACACAGGTCAGACTATTGAAAAAATAGAAAAAGACACGGATAGAAATTTCTGGATGTCTCCGAAAGAAGCAAAAGAGTATAATCTTATTGATAAAGTTATAGTAAAGGGGTCGGAAATAACCCCTCAAAAACAAAAATGATTTGCCCCGTTTGCGGGGAAAGGTGTGAAAAACTATGTCAGAACCAACATATAAACCTTCGCGAATTCGTTGTCGCAGAACTCATGGCTTTAGAGCCCGTATGGAAACTGCTAAAGGCAGACAGGTACTAAAACGCCGCAGAGCAAAAGGCAGGAAAAAACTTACCGTTTCTGATGAATTCAGAGCATCACCAAAAGCGGATAAATAGACCTGATTTTGTGCTATGCATTGTAACACAAGCATCTTGCTTGTGAAATAAGCCTGATTGCTATGCCATTAGACGAGCGCTTTACGAAGAATGAGCGATTAAGAAAAGAAAAAGAGTTTAAAAAAGTTTTTAATTGCGGCAGGAAAAAACGAGATAAAAGTTTTACTGTCTTCAACGTTTCGACCCCTGATAAAAAAGTAGGTATTATTATCAGCAGGTACATAAAAGGCTCCATAATAAGAAACAAACTAAAACGCCGTTTAAGAGATATCTACAGGAAAAATAAAGCTTGCTTCAAAGGGGAAACTATCGTTATCGCTTATCCCGGTGCGGAAAAACTAACCTATTCCGAAATAAAAAATGATGTTCTGAAACTAATCTCCCCGACAAAAGATAGAAAACACAAGATTAAAACAGAACGGGCAACCTAAAGAATTCATCCGCGAATGAGCACGAATGGACACGAATTTAAACAGAGAATAGAAAACGAAGAGTTTTAAAACAAAAATAGAAAACCTCTTCCTTAAAAAATCATTGACTAAATAGAAAAACTCAATATTTTATGAATATGAATAATCGTCCGCTGTTTGGAAGAAACCCTACTCTTATGAACACAAACAACCGTCAATTGTTTCAGAAGAAACCCATAAAACCCAATACCGTGCCTATGCTTTTAGGAATAGCTGTTTTTTTCTTTTTATTTTTTATCGCCCGTAAATTTCTGTTAAAAATGATAACCTTACAACAATGAAAAGAATCCTCTCCGGAAGCAGACCAACAGGCAGAACCCATATTGGCCACTTATTTGGAGCGCTTTCAAACTGGGCAAAACTGCAGGACACTTACGAATGTTTTTTTGAAGTAGCCGACATTCACGCTTTAACTACAAGCATCAATAAAGAAGAAATGCGACCGGTAATTCGCGAACTTGTTGCAGATTGGATTGCTTGCGGAATTGACCCCCAAAAATCTACACTGTTTATCCAATCCCTTGTTCCTCAACATTCCGAATTGCATTTGTTCTTGTCAATGCTTATGCCCGTAAACTGGCTTAAACAAAATCCAACCCTTAAAGATAGGATAAGAAATTATACCCCTCCAAAAGAAGACACAAATACTCCGGAAATAATAGAAGACCTGTATTCAAATTTAAATTATGGTTTGTTAGGGTATCCCGTTTTGCAAGCAGCAGACATACTTATTTACAAAGCGGATGCTGTGCCTGTAGGCGAAGACCAGCTTCCTCATATAGAGATGACACGAGAAATCGCCCGCAAATTTAACAATGCTTACAGGAATATATTTCCCGAACCCGAATCTATAATTAATACCACTACAAGAGTTCCCGGTCTGGATGGACGGAAAATGTCAAAATCACTAAACAATACAATCATTATAAATGAATCTTTGGAATCCATTAAATCTAAAATATCTCAGGCATTTACCGACCCGCTGAAAATTCGTAAAACCGACCCGGGGCATACGGATGGGTGCATTGTTTTTGCATATCATAAACTTGTTGCAAGTTCAGAAGCCATTCCCATAATAAAAAAAGAATGCGAAGAAGGAACTCGTGGATGCGTAAGCTGCAAAGCTGAATGCTCGGGAGCAATGAATAAATTTATTGAACCATTCAGAGAAAAAAGAGCGCATATAAACATAAACGATGTAGACAATATCCTTGAAGCAGGTTCAAAAAAAGCAAGAGAAGTGGCTAACACTACTCTCAAAGAAGTAAAAGAAGCAATGAAATTGTGGTAACCTCATTCAAAAACAGAAAATTTTGGGCAGATCAACGCAGATAACAAAAAGATTAAGAAAAAATATAAAAATTGAAAAACTACAAACAAATAACGAATACAAAAAGGATCAGGAATTTTAGACAGGATTAACAGGATAAAAGATTAAACAAAGAACAAATTTATAGACACAAATTAAAGAAAACAGTTTATAGTTAACGAATAACAAAAACAGAGCGCGGAAAAAATTTTATAAATCCTGACAATCTGCGTTCATCAGCGTCCTAAGAAAGGTGTTTCTTAATAATATATGTTAATAAAAGATTTTTCTTATGAGTTGCCGGAGTCTCTTATCGCACAGTATCCTGCCAAACGAGGAGAATCAAGATTATTAGTCCTGCATAAAGATACAGGCAAAATTGAGCATAGAACTTTTCCCGAAATAATAGAATATCTTAACAATAGAGACGTGCTTGTCCTGAACGAAACCAAAGTTATGCCGGCTCGTCTTATCGGCAAACGAACGGATACAGGTGGAAAAGTAGAAATACTGTTAACTAACAAAACATCGGAATCCTGCTGGTCTTTTATTGGCAAACCCACCCGTTCAATGAAACCGGGAGTTAAAATTGAGTTTGGCCCCGATTTCAGCGGAGAAATAATTTCCGTGAATGATGCTATAAAGTTCAAGTTTCCTGTTATGGAGAATTTTGAACTCAAACTCAACAAATACGGAAAGATGCCTCTTCCACCTTATATAAAAAGAGAGGCTTTTTCTGAAGATAAAACGACTTATCAAACGGTATATGCAAAGACAGAAGGCGCCTGCGCTGCACCAACTGCTGGTTTACATTTCACAGAATCCATATTAAATAAAATAGAAACAAAAGGAATAAACATATCAAAGATTTTATTGCATACCGGGTTAGGCAGTTTTAGTCCCATACGGTGTGAAAACGTAGAAGAACATAAAATGATGTCTGAATACTATGAGATTCCTGAATCATCCGCGGATAAAATTAACTCCGTTAATACTGGTTCCATAATCGCGGTAGGAACCACTACCGTGAGAACTCTTGAGAGTATGGCAGAAGTAAGAAACAGTAAAAAACACTTAAAATCAGGAGAAGGATGGACGAATAAATTTATATATCCGGGTTACAAATTCCAAATGATAGACAAATTAATTACAAATTTTCATCTCCCGGAATCCTCATTATTTTTACTCGTTTGCGCTTTTGCAGGACAAAAGATTATACAGAAAGCATATAAAGAAGCTATAGATAAAAAATACAGATTCTATTCTTACGGCGACGCAATGTTTATATTATGAGCCCACTAACGGCAAAGGCATCGGTTGTTTCATTTCCTTATTCAGTTCTTTTATTAATTGCACTGCAACAGAATCATAAGGATGATAAACTACCCATTTCTCTAATAATATTTTTGCAAGTTCGGTTTGTTGTCCCATTCTGAACAAAGACAATATCTTTCCCGCAAGCATCTGATTTTTCATACACTGGTCAAGAATCTTATTCATTTCAAATATTTTATTCGTGGATTGATACACTCTAATCAGTCCTGCATATCCTGCTGCCGGGTCTTCCGGACTCATCTCAATTGCTTTATTAAAAGCTTCCACTGCTTTGTCCACGTTCTTTGAATTCAGATAAGCTTCCCCTATGGTATACCATTCCATCGGGTCTTTTGCAACTTTTGCCAGTTCATTTATATTTTCCATCGCCTCTGTCTGTCTACCTGTTAATTGGTATAGCGCAGCAAGATGATAATTGAAAGGCAATACATCTTCGGACTGGAATTTTTTACCGTCTTCCAGAGCTTTTATGGCTTTATCCAAATCTCCTTTTTCTCTGTAGGCTAATCCGAGCGCGAAATAAGAAGCGGCGTAATTAGTAAGCAATCTTTTATCATTTTCACTCTTATAAACTTTAGGGTCAAATAATGACCTATATTTATATACTTTATTTAATAACGAGTCTGAAACTTGTATATTAAACCTCTGTGCACCGGGACCAACCACTCTATACGCCATTGCTTCCATTTGAACATAAGGCGTAAGAGCTTCCATGTTATCCATAGAAACCGTTACTGCAAAGAATATAGGTATTTTAGGTTTGTAACTTTTCATAACTATATTAGCAAAGTCTTCTGCGGGCAGAAAGTATTCTTCGGGTAACCTGACCCAGTATTCTCTTGGAATGCGTCTCACATAATAATCCGGGCGAATAAGTTCCATATCTGCCGGGATTTTGTCTCTATATTTTTTAGGTAATGCGGCTCTTTTTATTGGCATAAAGATTTTAGGTTCAAACTTAAATCCGCTATTAGTGGCAAGCATATCTCTTACCGCCAAATCTTTTACGAATAAAGTTTTATCTTTTACGGGTTCGCCATTTTTAATCACAGGGAAAGGAATAAGATTTTCGGCTTCATAATCTGTAAAGGAGATAGGCGCCCCCCAGCTTTTCAGTTGTTTTATATACCAGTCCGTATTAAGCAACGATAAGTTTGCTACCATTAACTTAGGCTTAACGTTCTTCACCAGTTGTGCAAACCATAATGGGAATGTATCATTATCCCCGTTTGTAAATATTACGGCACCGTCATCACAAGAACTTAGCATATTATAGGCATAATCATCCGGAATCCAGTTCCCCCGTCTATTTATATGCGAGTGGAAATTTCCAAAAATAGGTACTAAAACAAGCAATCCCAAAATCGGAGACATAATTCTCTGGTACCACTTATTTTTTAACAACATTAATAATCCCCATACCCCGATACCAATATACCATCCAAATAAAGTAAATGCTGAGTCATAGAAATAATGTCGTTCTCTTACTTCTACGGGTCTGTGCAGAGGATTAGTGTCGGAAGGAGAGAACTTAAAATTCATATAAAAAGTAAGAACAAAAGTTAATGTAATTAACAATGTAAACATTAACCAGAATGTACGCTTTTCTTTTTTATAATGTGTCCATATACCAAATAATCCGATTCCTATAAAAATAATATTAAAGAATAAGCTTGATAGTTTAGTAAAATTAGAAGCGATTTCTCCTTCCCATCTTGACTGTCTTGGATACGGAACCCACTGCCATGTCAGATAATCCGTAAAAAACTTGATCTGATATACAAAAGCCTGCACCATATTATATTTATTTTCCGGAGTTTCGGTTTCTCTTTTAAGTATCGTGCTTACTCCAAGCTTTGCAGGACCATATTGTGTTCTTGAAAAGACATCCCATAATTTTGGAATGTTAGTAGGAGCAGCTTCATTAATATACGGATTATGATGTGATCTTATCATAAGATAAGAATAACTTCCTATCCCCAATAAAAACCCAATTACTACAAGCCCAATAAATTTCCCATCAAACATTTCTTTACGGTAAGTCACTATAAGGAAAATTATTACGGCTATTCCCATTATTCCAACCATAATGAGTGACATTCCCATAAAAACGGCAAGGAATGGCAATGTTATTGCTATAAATCTTAAACTGTCCCAATCTCTTTTATTTAATAATATAAATAAGAATATTGCAGGAGCAGTAAGTATTGGCATTAACTGTATTCCGATTGAAATTGCAAACATATAAGTAATCAGGAATAAATATCTTTTATTATAAGAAGTATGCAGTTCATCCTGCCATCTTAATATCCAGAACACGCATAATATAACCATTAAAGATGCTAATCTATAAACTTCGGCTTCTACCGCGCCCCACCAGCAGGTATATGCAAAAGACCCAATCATAGCTCCTACGCCGGAGCTTAATGATATTATAAAATGCTCCATTTTGGTTTGGGGAGCTTTAATTTTTACAAGTATTTTCGCAGCTATTACCCATAACAAGCCTGCAGTAATTGCTCCGCTTATTACCGACCCCATATTTACCCTGAATGCAATTTCCTTTCCAAAAGGAATAAAGCATAATATTTTATTAAGGAGGGTATATAATGGTGAGCCCGGTGGATGGGGGACTCCCAAAGAATAACCACAGGCAATAAATTCTCCACAGTCCCAGAAAGACAAAGAAGGCTGGACTGTATAAAGATAAATACCGAATACGGCTAAAGTGGAGATAATAAATCCCCACATATATTCTTTTTTACTCATTCTAAACGCTCCTTTTTTTATACTGCTTGTTTATATAGTTCTTGTTTTACTTTTGTTTTAGGTATATTTGTAATTAATTCTCCTTTTACTGCAATACTTATGTTACCTGTTTCTTCAGATACTATAATACATACTGCGTCCGTTTCTTCTGATAAACCAAGCGCGGCCCTATGCCTTGTCCCGATTTCAGTTACCAATGGTTTTTCAGAAACAGGTAAAATACATGCGGCAGCCACTAACATATTTCCTCTTACAATAACGGCTCCATCGTGTAAAGGAGAAAGAGGAGTAAAAACGGTAAGTATAATTTCGCTTGATAATCTTGATTCCATAAGTTGTCCCGTATCTATATAATCTTTAAGGGAAACTTCCCTTTCTATTACAATTATTGCGCCTTCTTTTTTTTCTGATAACGCAAATACCGTTTTTGCAAGTTCATCAATAGGCATTTTTATTTCTTGTGTAAATACTTTTCCAAATCTCGCCCCAAGTCTTGCAAGTGCATTTCTAAGTTCCGGTTGAAATAAAAACACTAAGATTATTATCCATGCAGTTCCTAACCCCTTAAATATAAATGAAAGTGTTTCAAATTTAAGAAAATCGGATACAACGGCAAGGACAAATAAGCTTACTACTCCAAACATCATTTGAAGCGCTTTTGTCCCTTTAATGAAAGAAAAGAAATAATAAATAAAAGCAGAAAGTATTATAATTTCTAATGCATTTACTGCTCTAAATTTAATAAATCCCATTTTTAATTAGAAGTTCTTAGGCTCTAGCCCATAGAGCTTCTTATCCGGACTTTCCGGATTTTTTCTTCGTTATTTTCGATATTTGTTTACTTACGGGCTTCGGTGGTTTAGAAGTTTGTGTTAATCCCAATATTTCATCTATTTCATCTCCCGTAAGGACTTCTCTTTCCAATAATTTCTTTGCAAGACTATGCAAACCCTTCATATGTTCTTTAATTATGTTCTTAGCTTTGGTTTCGCCCATTCTGACAAACTTACTAATTTCCTTATCTATGCTTTTTGCAGTTTCTTCGGAAAAATCTCTGTGTTGCGAAATTTCCCTTCCAAGGAATATTTCTTCATTCTTTTTCCCGAAAGCTATCGGTCCAAGCACATCACTCATACCCCATCTGCAAACCATTTTATGGGCAAGTTCGGTAGCCTGTTCAATGTCATTCCTTGCTCCTGTTGTTTCGGTATTAATGGCGCTAACTTCGGCTGCCCTTCCGCCACATAAAACTGCAAGTTGGGTAAAACAGTATTCCCTGGAATAATTTTTCCGTTCATCGACAGGCAATTGTTGTGTAATACCGAGAGCCATGCCTCTCGGTATAATAGTAACCTTGTGTATAGGGTCTGCCCCGGGTGTAAATTTCGCCACAATTACGTGTCCTGCCTCATGATAAGCCGTATTTTTACGTTCATTTTCCGACAAGACAAGGCTCTTTCTTTCTACTCCCATAAGAACTTTATCTTTAGCTTCTTCAAAGTCTTCCATTTCTACTTTATCTTTACCTTTTTTAGCCGCAAGAAGCGCTGACTCGTTAACCGTATTGGCAATATCTGCACCTGAAAAACCAGGTGTCCCACGAGCCAATACCTTTAGGTCAACATCTTCCGACATAGGAATTTTCTTTATATGAACTTTAAAAATCATTTCCCTTCCAAGTATATCCGGTCTATCCACTACGATTTGTCTGTCAAATCTTCCCGGCCTTAAAAGAGCAGGGTCAAGTATGTCCGGGCGATTGGTTGCCGCCATTACAATAATCCCTTTATTTGCCTCGAAGCCATCCATTTCCACTAGTAAGGCGTTTAAGGTTTGTTCTCTTTCGTCGTGTCCGCCACCGATTCCCGCTCCACGGTATCTTCCGACGGCATCAAGCTCATCTATAAATATAATACAGGGTGCGCTTTTCTTTCCTTTATTGAATAAATCCCTGACTCTTGAAGCTCCAATCCCTACAAACAATTCAACGAAGTCCGAACCTGACATAGAGAAAAAAGGCACGCCGGCTTCTCCTGCGGTAGCACGGGCAAGTAAAGTTTTCCCGGTTCCGGGAGCTCCGAGAAGTAACGCGCCTTTTGGAATTTTGGCTCCAAGACGTTCAAATTTTTTAGGGAATTTCAAAAATTCAACTATTTCACGTAATTCGTTTTTAGCTTCCTCCACGCCTGCTACATCTTCAAAAGTTATTTTGTCCCCTTTGTTATCTACTCTTCTTGCTTTACTTTGTCCGAAACTCATTGCATCTTTAGGCACTTTCCCCATATTTCTAAACATAAAAAACCAGAAAACAATTAAAATCACAAGAAAAAAAAGGGTCGGGCCAAATCTGGAAAAAACGTTAGAAAATGCACGGGCATCAACCTTAACTCCCTGCATTATGAGTTCAGATATTGTAGTTTCATCCGCAAAGGGCATAAGAGTTTTAAAATACCGGGATTCTATGTTGTTCTGTTTGATTGGGGTTTTGAATTCTCCTTGAATCTCCCTATCCGCAATAACTACTATATTGGCTATGTTATTTGAATCCACTTGCGACCGAAATTGTGAATACGGTATTTCCATTGTTTTTGCAGTCCCGAACTGTGAAAGCATAAGAATAAGTCCCAAGATAAACAATATCCAGATAAATATTCCTCCAACAAATGGCTTTGGAGGAAGTTTCTTATTTGAATTTTTACGATCCCCGCCTGAGCGGGATGCACCATTCTTATTATTCATTTTCATTCATTGCCTTTACCTTTACTTCAAGGATTTTTTTTGTATTGTCTTCTATAAGCGCTCTATACGCTCTTCTTCCACCTATAATCCATAAAATTCCAAGTTTGTCTATTAATAAAGGGATTTCCATTCTTTTTTCTGCTGGAATCCTATCATCAATAAAAACTTTTTTTAGACTTTTACTGTATCCTGCTCCCAAAAATTTATCTCCTATTTTTTTTGCCCTTATGCATAACGGTAAATTCAGTTTATCAAAATCAAAATATTCTTTATGTTTATCGTCAAAAGTTAACGTTTTGCAATTCCTTCCACTTTTTGCGCCATGAAAGTTATATTTTTTCATTTTAGTACAAATTTTGTATTTGCCAACTTTTATTTCTCCCGGGATAGGTAATATAACTTGCCTGAGCGCAGTCAGGGGTTCCGACAACTTATCCACTGCTCCACCTGAAACGGGTCTTATCGTATGAAGAGAAGTTTTTTCATTTACAAAGTTCATGGAGGAAAATGATTTTGTAACTTGAAGGTTGTGTGATACAAAAACATTTCCGGGTTTGGCTTTTGCTATATACCTTATTATATTTTCCGTTTCTTCAAAGTTAGGAATTACAGAACTTAGTTTTTCTACTAATTTACGGATTACCCTTCTTTTTATTGCTACATCTTCGTTTAAAAATGCGGTCAGGTTTAATTTAATCCCTTGGAACATCCCGTCATTGTTGTTTTTTTCTATTAGCAACTTATTGAGTGATTTTTCCGTAAGCTTTTCCAGAAGTTTTTCCTCTTGCTCCATAATTTCTCTGAATTGAATTATTTTTTTCCCGAAAGAAGATGACAATTGTTTAACAATTTTATGTCTTACAAAGTTACGAGTATATTTACAATTATAATTTGAATAATCTGTTTCGTATTTTATTTTTTCATTTTTAAGGAAACGAGTTATATCACTGTGTTCAATCTCAATTAAAGGTCTTATAATGTTGCCCCTTATAGGTGGAATCAAAGATAATCCTTTACGCCCAGTCCCTCTTGCAAGCCTCATAAAAAAAGTCTCGACTTCATCCGTCATTGTATGTCCTGTAGCAATTTTAGTTGCGCCAATTTTTGACACTATTTTATTCAAAAATGCGTATCTTGCTTCACGCCCTGCTTCTTCTAAGGTTAATTTGTTTTCTCTGGCATATGCTTTTATATCTATTTTTCCCGTTGTAATCGGGATTTTATAATTTCGCGCGATTGATTTAACGAATTCCATTTCCCTGTCTGCTTTTTTTCGAAGTCCGTGATTCAGGTGAGCTATATGAAGAGTAAGGGAATATTTCTTTTGTAAGTTTTTTAGTGCCCACAAAAGAAACACAGAATCTGCGCCTCCGGATACGGCAACCAAAACTTTATCCCCGGGGCTAATAAGCCCATATTTTTCAATCGTTAATATAATCTTTCCCTGCATAAGCATAATTGTTAAAAATAAATTAAAATAGCCGTTTTGTCAAATTATTTAATTGTATAATAAAGCTATGTTTTTAATAAGAAGAAAGATACTGCAAGCAGGTTTCTTTGAGTTGTTTTCAACCTTTATTAATTATTTTCAGAAATTAATACTAATTAAAGACCCGCTAAACGGCATATTTTCTTTTTTACTCATCAACAAGTTCAATAAGTTTTGGGGTTGCAGTTGCAGGTTAAGCCCCATAGAGTGTTCTCCCTGTCCGCGACTTATGAGAGCATTTGTAACAAGGTATCCTGCCCATCCCCCGGTAAGCCCCATTGAAAATTTAACTTTTCCGTCTTCAGGTTTTGTTACCATCATAACGCCTGCGCCGACAAGAGTCCCTGCCAGGGTTCCACCTGTCAAGGCTACACCATCTACAAGTGTAAGGTCAGGTGTTTTAAAAAGCCGCATCCCTTTCCATAATCCCAAAAGGTTAATTGCGCCTGCCGTACCGGCATATAACTTCTGTTTTGTAGCAGTCATTCCAGAATCCAGATCTCCCCAGAGATATGAAGAAACGTTCATACTTGTTGCCGCAGATAATGCCGCAAACGTTGTAAATCCAAGCCAATCCCCATAAGTATATACGTCTTTTGCTTTGTTGTACCACCAATATTCCCCGCATCCCAGTCCGCAAAGCGTAAAAGCTTCCAACGTTCTCTTTTCCCAACCAAGATGTTCCCAGTCTTCAAACTTACCAGGGATTACAAGATACGGGACAAGAGCACCATAAAATCCACCCCAGTAACCCATTTCAGCCATCATCGCAGCTCTGCCTTCATTTAATTTATGCCTTCCCGCAAACGAGTAACCTGCAAAATCTCCTAAGATTCCACCCGCAAGTGCGCTTACCTTATAGATTTTAGAATAATCCGTCGAGCCCGAAAATCTTGTTATATCTGCCAAAAGAAGCCCTACTCCATACCCCTGGTGAGTCCATGACCAGGAAAAACCGGCCTGACCAAGAGTCACAGGTTTGTTAATTGTCAGAGCGAGAGGGATAAAGAATCCGGCCGCCGAAGTAAATAATTGAACTGCTGCCGCTACGGTGTTTGTTTCTTGCATTGAATCCGGTTTTGTTGAATCCATTGGCATTGTATCGATAATATTAGTAGTGACAAGTTGAGCCATCAAAGGAGCCCATTCGGTTGTTGATGATTGAAGAGAGGTAAGCGCAAAGAGTCCCCAACCGCTTCTATCCAATTTTGGATGAGCCAAAAACAACTTGTTTATTTTTAACTGCAACGCTTTAAATTCTCCCTCATTAATAGTTTCCCGCGTTCTTAAGAGTCTTGAGTTTTCTTTGTGAAGTATTTCTATATTATAGGAGACGGTGGATATTTTATAAACTTCTATTTTTACCAATCCTTTTATATCCTGAAAAACACCTATTCTTTTTGCGTCCTGTGCGGTCAATGTCATTAACGTCCCTTTAGTGTCAAATGATACTTGTTCTTCTTGGAATGGAGTCATAGATACGAGGGTTCCTCTGGCATCAAAAGAGACTTGTTCTTCCCGGGATGGAAATTGTTTGCCGCTATCACCTAAAATTAAAGATTGAGAGTCGGGAGAACTTGACAGAAAAGAATATTTTATATCTGCATCTTTTGAAGTTGGTTTTACAATTTGTGAACTTGCGTTTATTAACAACGTAACTATTAATAGTATCTGCATTTTTCCTCCCGTTGGGCAAAGCGCCCAACCTTACCTCAAATTTATAATAACAAGTATTTACACCTAAAATATATTATTAATTACAACCTGAATAACCAATTTATGAATTTATACTGAGATTTGTTTCGCTGTCAATCAAATTTTTCAAACTTCCATCTTTAACAAAAAATAACTTGCAAAATAAACAATTCAGTATAGATAATTTAGATAATTCTTTACAAATAAATCAATGAATAAAATACTAAAAAAACAGGTGTTGTCGCCGGGAATAAAGTTGTTCAACGTAGAAAACAAGGACATTGCAGAAAAAGTTCTGCCCGGACAATTTGTGGTCATACGGGCTTATGCACAAGGAGAAAGGATTCCGCTTACCGTTGCAGATGTTGACATAAACAAAAAATTTATTACCTTAATCTTCCAGGAAGTGGGACAATCTACTTTTTATTTCGGTTCCCTGAAAGAAGGAGACGAAATTTCAGACGTAGCAGGACCACTTGGAAAGCCCTCAGAAATTGAGCATTTTGGGACTTGTGTTTGCATCGGCGGGGGAATTGGAATTGCTCCGGTTTACCCGATTATCAAAGCGCTTAAAAATAAAGGCAATAAAGTAATTTCCATTATCGGCGCACGAACAGAAGAATTATTAATCCTTAAAAAAGAAATTAAACAAATTTCGGACGAGCTCTGTATAACAACAGATGACGGCTCCTATGGCAAAGAAGGCAGAGTGTCAAACGAACTTTCAAGGCTTATAAAAGAGGGAATAAAAATTGACCGCGTCATAGCAATCGGTCCCGGAATAATGATGAAAACTATTTCCGATATAACAAAGCCCTATGAAATTAAAACAATAGTAAGTTTAAACCCCATAATGGTTGACGGGACAGGAATGTGTGGAGCCTGCAGAGTAGAAGTCGAGGGAGAGACAAAATTCGCCTGCATAGACGGTCCGGAATTTGACGCGCATCTTGTAAATTTTGACCTCCTTATGAAACGACAAAGAATGTACACAAAAGAAGAAAAAGAATCCATGGAATCATTGGAAAAAGACAAAAAACGTAAATCTAAATAATGCCGAAACCTATTCTTAAAAAAGTTCCGATAAGTGAACAGCACCCCGAAGAAAGAATAAAAAATTTCAACGAAGTCCCTTACGGATACGTTCCCGGCGAAGCAATGAAAGAGGCGAAGAGGTGTTTGCAATGTAAGAACGCTCCCTGCATAACCGGTTGTCCCGTAGAAATAGATATTCCCGGGTTTATAAAAGCAATAGGTGACGGGGATTTTGGCAAATCTATAAAAATTTTAAAAGAAAAAACAGTTCTACCTGCTGTATGCGGAAGAGTTTGCCCGCAGGAAGAACAATGTGAAAAAGTTTGCACTTTGGCTAAAATCGGAGAACCGGTCGCCATAGGTAGACTTGAACGTTTTTCTTCTGAATGGGAAGCAATACAAAAAACAACGGATATTCCCAAAATACCCGCGCCTACAGGAAAAAGGGTTGCCGTTGTTGGTTCGGGACCTGCCGGATTGACCATTGCCGGAGACCTTGCTATGCTAGGACATAATGTAGTTATTTTTGAAGCATTGCACCAGCCCGGCGGGGTCTTGATTTATGGGATACCGGAATTCAGGTTGCCAAAAGTTATTGTTGAAAGAGAAATAGAATATATAAAAAAATTGGGAGTGCAAATAATCACTTCTTTTGTTGTAGGAAAAACAAAAACAATAGATGAACTTCTCAAAGAATTCGATGCCATTTTCGTAGCTGCCGGCGCCGGACTCCCCTGGTTTATGAATATACCCGGCGAAAATTATAACGGCATATATTCTGCAAACGAATACCTTACAAGAGCCAATCTTATGAAAGCATATTTATTCCCGGAATGGGATACCCCGATTATTAAAGGGAAACGAGTAGCCGTAATTGGCGGAGGAAACGTTGCAATGGATTCCGCGAGAACTGCTCTCAGGCTTGGAGCCGAGAGCTCAATGATAATTTACAGGCGCTCGGAAAACGAAATGCCTGCAAGGATGGAAGAAATAATCCACGCAAAAGAAGAAGGAATAGATTTTCATTTCCTTACTTTACCCGTTCAATATTACGCAGATGATTTAGGCTGGGTCAACAATATGGAATGCATAAAGATGGAACTTGGAGAACCGGATAGTTCCGGCAGAAGACAACCGATTTCAATAAACGATTCTAATTTTAAAATTCCCGTAGACGTAGTAATCGTAGCAATCGGAAACTCGCCCAACCCATTAATTACAACAACCACGCCTGGCATTGAAATAACCAAAAAAGGGACTATTCAAATAAATGAAAAAACCGGCGAAACTTCAAAATCTCGCGTATATGCTGGAGGAGACGTTGCAACGGGAGCGGCAACCGTTATCCTTGCAATGGGAACAGCAAGAATAGCAGCAAAATCAATACATAGTTTACTACAGAATAAGTAGGTTTTTATTATCTCTTTATCTACAAAAAGCAAAAACCAAAAGAGAAAAGTTGACAATATAAAAATAACATATTATGAACTCTGCTTTAGTATAAATATAAGGGGAAAGAGCTTATTTATTAGAGAAAAGGGGGAAATATGAATGCTTTTGAGATGGCGCAAAGGCAGTTTGATGAAGTTGCAGACCAGCTTAAGCTTAGCAAATCTGCTCGTGCAATAATGAGAGAACCGTTAAGAGAATTCCATTTTAATATACCCATAAAAATGGACGATGGTTCTATTAGAGTATTCAGAGGTTTCAGAGTTCAGCACAATGATGCAAGAGGCCCAAATAAGGGTGGACTTCGTTTTGCGGCAAATGAAACGATTGACACCGTAAAAGCTCTTGCTACCTGGATGACGTGGAAATGCGCAGTATCCGACATCCCATTGGGTGGAGGAAAAGGTGGAATAGTCGTTGAACCTGCAAGTCTTTCGGATGGAGAAAAAGAAAGATTATGTCGTGGTTGGATAAATCAGATGTGGAAAAATATCGGGCCTTTAATGGACGTTCCTGCTCCTGATATAGGTACAACACCTCAAATGATGGGCTGGATGATGGATGAATTTTCAAGATTAACAGGAAAATCTTATCCGGGCGTAGTTACCGGGAAACCATTAGGCGGCGGCGGTTCGCTCGGAAGAACGGCAGCAACCGGTTTCGGCGTAATTGTTACCGTCCGTGAAGCCCTTAAAGAATTAAAACTTCAGGCAAAAAATTGTAAAGCATCTATTATGGGATTCGGAAATGTATCCCAATATGCAGCAATAAATTTTATAGAACTTGGCGGTAAAGTTGTTTGCGTATCATACTGGAACAGACACGATAAAAAATCTTATACCGTAAGTAAAGACAGCGGAATTGACCCCATTTTCTTACAATCAATTACCGACCAGTATGGAGCCATAGATAATAAAAAGGCAATGGCCAAAGGATATAAAATAGAATCTGCAGATGCATGGTTATCAAAAGATGTGGAAGTCCTTATCCCGGCAGCATTAGAAGGAATAATCACCGGAGACACAGTAAAAAGAATAAGTTCCAAAGTCAGAATTATAGCCGAAGGCGCAAATGGTCCGACAACTCCGGAAGCAGATGCAGTAATAAGAAAGAATCCCAAAATATTGCTTATCCCTGATTTCTTATGTAACGCAGGTGGAGTAGTTTGTTCATATTTTGAAGGAGTCCAAAATAATATGAATTTCTACTGGACCGAGAAAGAAGTAAACGAAAAATTAGACGATAAGATGACGGTTGCATTCCAGAAAGTCTTAAAAATGTCAAAAGATAAAAAGACTTATATGAGAAATGCAGCTTATATGGTAGCTATAGACAGCGTTGAAAAAGCTATGAAGTTAAGAGGCTGGATTTAATAGAGTATATTTAAAAAGATTTGGGTAGGTTGGAAACAACCTACCCATTTTTTATTATTAAAGTCTCTACATTCCCCTTCTGTTTGTATAATATTCCCTTATCTTTTTCTTCAGACTATCGGGAATTTCTCTCTTAAAAGGGAATTTTTTTGCATTACCTATAAATTTTATAAAGTCTTGAGAGGCGTTTTTAATTATCTGAAGAGATTCTTCATTTACAAACTCTATGTTATCTTCGGATGTATGAATATAAAATGTTCCTCCGCCATACCTGGATAAACCTACGCCCGGAATTCCATTTTTTGCAAACGGCAAACTATCACTTGAATGTATGCTTTGACGAATTTCAAAAACGGCATTTTTTGTTATACTGCTTTTCTTGAAAAACTTTTCAATATCCTTATTTCCTGTTACGATAATAATATTTTTCCCAAGAATATCCCCACTCATATCAATATTTAGTACCATTTTTATTTCTTCCAGCTTATCTTTATGTTTGGTTACGTAATCCATACTTCCTCGCAGGCCGAGTTCTTCACTCCCAAACCATATAAATCTCAGAGTGCGTTGAACCGGATTTTTAAGAAAATATTCACTGAGCGCCAATATCGTAGCACTGCCGGTTCCATTATCCATTACGCCTTTTGAAGTAGCAACACTATCATAATGCGCGCAAACAATAATTACTTCCGTTGACAAACGAGAACCTTTTATTTCAGCGATTACATTATTCGAAGTCGTTTCGTATTCCTTTTGTGAGGATTCAATAATCACTTCCTTTGCTTGTTTCTGGAGAAGTTCCAGTCCCGATATAAAATCAATATTTATGCCGGGTAGTTTTCCCGATTGTTTAATAAAATTTTCTTCTATAGAAAAACAAGAGAGTTTTTTTTCGGGTGGGTCAATACATATAAATCCTTTTGCTTTGTTTTCAATAAGAGCTTTGTAATTTTTGTAATCAAATCTTCCTTTTATAAGGATAATTTTATCCTTTATATTCCCTGAATTTTTTTCTGTCCCTAATTCTAGGTATCTAAGATTTCCTTTTATTTTTGCTGAGCCCGTTAATCCTACGGGGTAAGCTTTATATGTTTTATTATACGGTTTTATTACGGTTAATTGTGCAGTTCCCGGCTTAAAACTCAGGATTTTAAATCTTTCTATATAAGGATGCGCGCCAAAGGAATTTAATTTTTTTATTATTATGGAAGAAGTTTTTTTCTCTTCAGTTGAACCACCGATTCTTTCAAAGGCAATGCTTTTTAGAAAAGGAAGTATCTCCATAAATGTTTGTAGGGACAGGGTTTAACCTGTCCCTACAAAAGAATGTTCAAACAATTTTATTCAAAATTACTGATAGCTCTGCCACTTTTTCTCAAGATCCGGTAATGCCATAGTTTCCATTATATAATCCGTGAATGCTTTGCTTGTGGCACCGGTATTCCTTCCTGTAATAGTCATTTTTTTCTCGTATTGTCCACATATATCCATTGCGAGTTCAAGTTTATGAGCTTCTTTTTTATATCCGATGTTATCCAGCAATAATGCGCAAGCTCTTATCATACTGCAGGGGTCTGCGTACTGTGCTCTGCCTTCTTCTACCATTCTTGGGGCGCTTCCGTGAATTGCTTCAAACATACCATATCGTTTACCTATGTTTGCGCTTCCTGCCGTTCCCACTCCACCCTGGAATTCAGCAGCTTCATCAGTAAGAATATCTCCGTAAAGATTCGGTAATACAAACACTTTAAATTCCTTACGTCTTTTCGGGTCAATTAATTTGGCGGTAGTTATATCAATAAACCAATCGTCTGCGTTTACACCGGGGTATTCTTTTGCTATCTGATAGAAGGCTTTGAGGAATTTACCGTCCGTAGTTTTAATTACGTTTGCTTTAGTTACGGCGGTTATGCGATTGATATTATGGCTTTTTGTATATTCAAAAGCCATCCTTATAATTCTTTCGCTCCCCTGTGTCGTAGCTACGGTAAAATCAATAGCAATATCATCATCAATGTCAATTCCCTGGCTTCCGAGAGCATACGCACCTTCCGTGTTTTCGCGGAAGAACATCCAGTCTATACCTTCCTTTGGAACTCTTACGGGTCTTACATTAGCAAATAAATCAAGTTCCTTTCTTACCGCGACATTAGCGCTTTCAATATTGGGCCATGGATCACCTTTTTTAGGAGTCGTTGTAGGGCCTTTTAATGTTACATGACATTTTTTAATTTCTTCAAGGACATCATCAGGTATGGGTTTCATAACTTTTACCCGGTTTTCAATAGTAAGTCCTTCAATTGTTTTCATTTGTACTTTACCATTTTTGATTTCATCTTTTAATATGAATTCAAGAACTCTCTGGGCTTCTGCAGTAATATACGGCCCGATTCCATCTCCACCAAGAGTTCCAATTATAATGGGTTTGATTTTAGAATAATCAATCCATTCCGGTGTCTTTTTCATTTTTTCAACACGTTTCGCCTGTGATTCAATGAGTTTACTGAAATGCTCATTTGCTTTTTTTATGTGTTCCATATCCATCCCTCCTCCTAAAAATATGTATTATTTTATTCGGTTAGTTGGACTTTCCCGCCCTGGCGGGATTAGACCAACTTATCCCGTTTATTCGGAAATATTATTTTCTTTTTTGTTGTGGTGTTTTTCTTTATTCCCCCAACACTCTCCGGTCATCATTTTACCGAATGAGGACATTCCTTTGCTGATAGCGTAAAAAGCAATAACCATCCCACCCAAACCAAGCAAAAGGATTGTGCCACATATTATCAAAGTAATAATTATTCCTTGTGACATTTATCTCCTTTAGGTTAATTGAAAGTCTCCGTGCTTTTTGATATGTTCCACCAGTCCGCCGTCGTTCAGGATATTTAACATCCCTTTTGGAAGTTCCGGAACTTTAACTTCGTAACCGGTTGTTATATCTTTTACTATGCCTTTTCCAAGGTCAATTTCAAGCTCGTCGCCATCATTAAATTTATCCGTATCACATTCAATTACCGGGAGTCCTACGTTTATTGAGTTTCTGAAAAATATTCTTGCGAATGATTTTGCAAGAACAACTGAAACGCCGGCAAGTTTAATAATCGTTGGCGCATGTTCGCGTGAACTGCCAAGTCCGAAATTTTTGCCGCCTACAACAAAATCTCCTTTCTTAACTTTCTGTGGAAATGTCGGATCTGCATCTTCAAGAACATGCTGGGCAAGTTCCGGCAAGTTTGAACGCAGATGAAAATATCTACCCGGACATATAAGGTCCGTAGATATGTTATCGCCGAATTTCCATACTCTTCCTTTTAGAACCATTTTTTACCTCCTTTCAATGTGTTGTTTATAACCCTGCGCGCCAAAGAAGTCAAGATTAAAATACAAATTTTTATATATCAAGCAAATTCAACCCGGTTTCTTCATCTTTTTTACGCTGAAGTGAAGAAAACCCGGAAGGAAGTAGCGGGAATACGATGATTTCACAGGTCGCGGGAATAGTGCCGCTAAATAAATGCCCCCCATATGCATTAAAATTATTATCCGTAATAGTTACGTGACAATGAATTATTGTGTCCTTTTCAAATTTTGAAATGTTACCCGAAAAACTTGAAAATTCATATTCCCCTTTAAATATTTTTTTGATATAAGTTTTTTTATGAGCATCGAAATACCCCAATTCAAGGTCTTTTCCAACACCAAGTCCATAAAAAAACGCCCCCCTGTTAAATTTATTTTTTATGGCAAATTGTTTTAACGAATTTATTATTTCATCATTTTTTTCTAAACGAATAACATGGCAAACATCGCCATAAAGCCCAAGTCTCTTGCTTTTCATAATCACATCTCCATCAAAATTATATTTTATTTTTTAATAAATAATTTGTAATAGAATTTAAAATACTATATTGTTTTTTAGTTTATTATAAAAAATTATTACATTACTACATATTTGTAAAATTATTTTTTTAATGTTGTCGGCATTTTTCATTGTATCCGTATTCCATTCATTGTAAAAGTTTTTCAGCATTTTTTTATTGTATTTCATTGTTAAAAACTTTTAACTCAAATATATTCTTTGTCAAAAAAATAAAAAAAAATAAAAAAAATACTTGACAAAGAAAAATATAAATGCAACTTATACTATATATTGTGATAAGAGATATAAAGAAAACAAAATGTAGTGTAAGATTGAAAATTATTTAACCATAAAAGGGGGTGAAAACAATGGCGGCAAAAAAGAAACCAGTCAAAAAGGTAGCTAAGAAGGTAGCTAAGAAGGCAAAAAAAGGTTGTAAGAAATAGTATTGAAGTTGGATGTAACTTTTCAAGGGCGTTCGCCGTAAGGTGACCGCCCTTCTTCTTTTGTAAGGCATATTAAAAACAATTAGAGCACACGTCTACATAAGAAAAAGATCTATCCCGGACAGATAAAAGATATTGAAGTTTACACAAGAATATAAATTAAATTTCTTCAAAAGATAAGTATTCATAATAGAAAAAGTGCAAAAGAACAATTATTAAAATAATTAATCTTTTGTTTTTTTCGAAACAATGTTTCTATTTCACGCAAGATAAATAATTATCTAGTTACTATTCATTGTATATTTATTGTTATGTTAATTATGTATTGACAAAAATTTGTTAAAAATATATTAATTAACATCTTAGAGTAAAAATATTTTGATAAAGAACAATGATTAACGAGGAGAAAAAATGGGACTGTTTAAAGTGTTTATTTTTATTGAATTTATGTTTTTCATACCTTTGATAGTTTTTGGAAGCAGCCCTTGGCCAATGTTTTGCCATGATTTACAGCATACGGGGCGCAGTCCATATAATGGGCCTACGGGACCGGTACTAAAATGGAGTTATGCGGCAGGAAATTACGTGGAGTCTTCGCCGTCAATAGGTTCAGATGGCACGATATATGTGGGATCGAGCGATCACAAGCTATATGCAATAAATCCTGACGGTTCATTAAAATGGAGCTATACGACAGGAAGTACGGTGTTTTCTTCACCTGCAATAGGAGAAGACAGCACTATATACGTGGGGTCAATGGACGGCAAACTATACGCAATAAATTATGACGGATCATTAAAGTGGAGTCGTGGAACGGGAAGCGGCATCCAGTCTTCGCCTGCGATAGGTTCGGATAGTACTATATATGTGGCTTCAAGCGGGTTCAGTGTATATGCGCTAAATCCGAACGGAACGGTTAAGTGGAGTTACCCGACTGGAGCCAGCGTGTATTCCTCGCCTGCATTAGGTTCAGATGGCACTATATATATAGGTTCGGATGACAGCAAAATATATGCAATAAATCCTGACGGTTCGCTAAAGTGGAGTTATCAAACAGGATACCTTGTGATGTCTTCCCCTTCAATAGGTTCGAGTGGAACTGTATACATAGGATCAATGGATAAGAAATTATATGCGTTAAACCCGGGAGGCACAATTAAATGGAGTTATGCAACGGGAGATTGGGTAGTTTGTTCCCCTACAATAGCTTCAAATGGAACTATATACGTTGGATCAGACGATAAAAAATTATATGCCCTAAACTCAAATGGCACACTTAAGTGGAGTTTTGTAACGGGGCATTTCGTCAGGGCTTCCCCTGCAATAGGTTTAAACGGCACTATATATGTAGGGTCAACTGATAACAAACTATACGCAATAGACTCGACCGGTGCGCTAAAGTGGAGTTACACGACAGGTGGCAGTATATATTCTCCACCTACGATAAGTTCGGATGGCACCCTGTATTTTGGGTCAACTGATAACAAATTGTATGCACTAAATTCAAACGCCGGCGTGGAAACAAACAATAATAAATGCTTAATTCTAAATACCCAATTAAAGGCAAGCCCGAATCCATTTATAGAAAACACTTTTATTAGTTCCTCGGAAATCAGAACAAATTTACGAATAACGATTTATAACATAAGCGGAAAATTAGTTGAGACTCGCTCAATGACTCGTAACTCAATCCGCGGAATATCTATAGGTGAAAAATTAAAACCGGGGATTTACTTTGTTAAAGCAAATGATTCTAAACTGATAAAAATAATTAAAATGCGGGAAATACAGTAGAATTACGTCTTTTACCAAACCTATGGTAAACATATAAACACCGGGGCACGATTCCCTTCTACAAATAATACAATACCCACAAATAACAACAGACGGGTATGGCAAGATAAAAACGAAACCTGTTGACAAGACATTATATAGTTGTTAACCTACGAAAAAATCTATGAATACTTTTGACTGCATAATAATTGGCGGCGGGATATTGGGTTGCGCATTGACTTACGAGCTTGGGAAACGGGGAAAAAAAGTATTATTAATCGAAAAAGATTATCCCGGTGCTGGTTCAACCGGAAGGTGTATCGGTGGGATACGACAACAGTTTTCAACTCCCGGGAGCATAAAAATAATGATGAGAAGTGTAGAAATATTTAAAGAAATGCATGAGGTTTCCACCAAAGACGGATATACTTCCGGCATAGATTGGCATCAAGGAGGGTATTTGTTTTTAGCCTGTTCAGAAAAAGAAAAGTCTCAATACCTTAGCATAATAAAAACACAACAGGAATGTGGACTGCCCGTTAAATACATTGAAAAAGAAGAAGCATTGAAAATCGTACCTTCATTGAACGAGTTTGATTTTATCGGGGGAGCGTATTGCAATACGGATGGCCAGGCAAACCCTTTTCAGGTATTAAAGTTTTATCTTGATGGAATAGAAAAAAATGGAGGAACGGTTCTATCAAACACAAAAGTAGTAAAAATTAACACCAATAACAATATTATAGATTCCGTTATTACAAATACCGGAGATAAATTTGCAGCGCCAATAATTATTAATACTGCGGGTCCATGGGCAAAAGAAATCGCACAACTTGTGGGCATAGAATTACCGATAGAAGCAGAAAGGCACGAGGCATTAATTACGGAGCCGACTAAAAAATTGTTTGAGCCAATGATAGTTTGTTATTCCCCAAGTTGTTATTTCCAGCAATTTAATCACACAGGACAGATTATAGGATGTTACACTCCGGAAGACCCCGCAAAGGGATTTGAAAGAAATTCGTCTTCAGAGTTTTTACCGGAATTTTCAAATCGGATATTAAAATTAATTCCTGCTTTAAAAGATTTAAAAGTCGTTCGCAGTTGGGCAGGCTGGTATGAAATAACACCGGATGGAAGCCCTATCATAGGAGAAACCGAAATAAAAGGCTTCTGGGTTGTAGCAGGAGGATGCGGACACGGATTTATGTTTGGACCTGCAATTGGAGAATGTGTAGCAAAACTTATTTGCAAAGAGGACTCAGAAATTTCATTAGACGAATTTTCAATTAACCGGAAGTTTAAAAGTAAAGAAGCAATGAAGTAGAAATTATGACAACTGTTTTAAAAAGCTTCTCCGACAGCAATCAAGTAATAGGAAAAATAAAAGACGACAATGCTTCCGGTGCCAATGACTTGGAAGAGCTTGCTCGTAAAGCTATATTGAGTTTTATTTCAAAACCATATTCAAAAAAAACTCTATTAATTTTTCTCAAAAAACTTAAGTCGGCAAAACCTGAAATGGCACCAATTATGAATACTGTTAATGAAGTCATAAAGATTATTAAAAATTCAAAGAATGTTAAAATTAGAAATGAAAAAATAAAAAAAATGATTAGTACATCCGACATTGATTGGAACGCGCTTTTAAAAAATGCATCAAGAGTAATGAAAGGAAAAAACGTCGTATTAACCTATAGTTATAGCAGCACAGTAATTGAAGTTTTAATCCGCCTACGGCGGACAGGCCGCATAATTTTTGTGCCGGAATCAAGACCTGTTAATGAAGGTAGAAATACGGCAATAAAGTTAAAAAAAGCGGGTTTGAAAATAAAATTTATAACGGATGCGGGAATTTCCAAATTCATAAAAGATGTTGATGTTGTATTGTTAGGAGCAGATAGTTTTTCAAGGGAGTCTGTAATAAATAAAATCGGAACACTTGCAATAGCCTTGCTTGCAAGAGAATACAAAATTCCGTGTTATGTAATATGCGGGAAAAATAAATTTTCAAATATTTCACTAAACGAAACTGCCAAAAATCCAAAAGAAATATGGGATATTAAAGGAATAGAAGTTAAGAATTTTTATTTTGAAAAAATTCCGGTTAAATATTTTACCGGAATAATTACGGACTAAAAAATAGGAGTTAAAATGGAAGATTTGACAATCGTAAACGCAAAAGAAGTAGTAACTTTAAGCGGCCACAAAAAACCTGCAGTTGGTAAGAAAATAGAGGAATTAAACATTCTTAAAAATGTAAGCATTTCAGTTAAAAATGGAAAAATATCAAATATCGGGAAACCTTTGAAAGCAAAAAAAACAATAGATGCAAAAGGAAAAATTGTTATCCCCGGGTTTGTAGATTCACATACTCATCTTGTATTTGGCGGGAACAGGGCTATGGAATTTGAACAAAGACTAAACGGGAAATCGTATAAAGAAATAGCCGCAGCGGGCGGGGGAATATTTAATACCGTTGGAATGACCAGAAATGCAAGCGAAAAAGATTTATTTGAAACCGGGATAAAAAGATTGGATTATGCATTAAAATGGGGAACAACAACAATTGAAATCAAGTCGGGATACGGATTGAATTATAAAGAAGAAATGAAAATACTGAGAGTGATTAAAAAACTATCTCAAAAACATTCCGTTAAAATCGTTTCGACTTTTTTGGGAGCGCACGAGATACCAAGAGATAAAGACAGGAACAAATATATAGATGAATTGATAAAAATGATGCCTGAAGTAAAAGATTACGCAAAGTTTTGCGATGTATTTTGTGAAAAAGGGGTATTTACAAAAGAGGAATCCAAAAAGATTCTTACCGCTGCAAAAAAGACAGGTTTTGGTTTAAAAATTCATGCTGATGAATTGTCTTCCTGCGGTGGGAGTGAGATTGCAGGAGAACTGGGTGCAGTTTCGGCAGACCACATAGTTTATCCAAGCAATAAAGGGCTTGAGTTAATGAAAAAAAAAGGCGTGATTGCAACATTATTGCCGGGAGCTTGTTTGTATCTTGAACACAGGACACCTGCAAAAAAGTTTATTGATATGGAAATTCCGATTGCACTAGGAAGCGATTTCAATCCCGGCAGTTCGCCAGTGTTAGCAATGCCGATAATTATGTCCCTGTCATGTATATTGTTAAAACTGACACCTGTCCAGGCATTGGTTGCAGGAACGATAAATTCCGCTTATGCGTTGGGAATTGGAGATAAACTCGGAAGCATTGAAGTTGGAAAGACAGCAGATATGCTATTGCTTAACGTTGATTCGTGGCAGGAAATACCTTATTGGTTTGGCTTTAATCCAGTTGATCGGATTGTGAAGGAAGGAAAAGAGATATAAAAACTAGAATATTAAAAAATACGAACAATCTAACTAAAGCCCTCTGGAGATTTTCAGAGGGCTTTTTTATTACGCAAACATTCCTATACTATTATGAAAAAAAGTGATTGACAAAAAATAGAATTCAATACATATAATATATAATTGTAGGTTTAATATTACTAACTATTTATAAGGCAATGAAGTAAATTTAGTAAAAGGGGGACGAATGTATAAGAAGATAAGTTTTGTTTTAATGTTTTTGTTGTGCGGAATAGCAAGTGGACACGAATGGAGCGAGACGGGAAGCATGGTAAATATACGAAAAGCTCATAATATTGCATTACTCACAGACGGAAGGATAATAGTATTAGGAGGATATACTCCTGCAGATGACAATTATGAAATTTTTAATCCTTCTACCGGAACATGGGATGCCCCAAAGGCATTACCTAAATCCAGCCCCGGTGGACATGATATGGGACTTTTGCTTTATGATGGCAGGGTATTATATACTACCACTTCAGGCTGGTGGCATTACAGACCAAGAACTAACGACTGGGATACAATAACGGATTATGGTTGGACAAATACTCACTGTTATACTTTACTTTATGATGGGGATGTGCTTGGTTTTTATAACCCTCCTCAAACTATGCTTTATGATTATGCTACTGAAGCAAAAACCGCATTGCCAAATTGTGGAATAAATCACAAAAATGCCACGCAAACACTGCTTCCATCGGGGGATGTATTATTATGTGGACAGGGTTTAGCAGGTTCGGGATTAAGATGTGATCGTTATAACCATACAACACAAACATGGACACAAGTAGCAAATATGAATGCATCGCGATATAAAAATACGGGTGTTCTACTTCCGCCTGAATATGGAACAAAAGTATTAATGCTGGGTGGGGCGACAGAACAATCCGAACTTTATGACTGGCAAGCAAACACATGGACTTACACTTCGGGGACAGGTCTAAACTGGCCCAAAAGAGATGTAGCAACTTTAGCATTATTGCCTGAAGGTAAAGTTTTGGCAATAGGTGGAGAAGGTTTTACCGTAGGCTATTATTGCGAACTTTATGATCCTGCCACTCAATCATGGAGCATTACCGATACTATGAAATATTACAGACAACATAACTCATCAGCAATTTTACCGTCGGGCAAAGTTATTACCATTGGTTCGTTTGATGACCCTGTAGGAGGTATTATTCCGGAAGTATACGATCCAACAAACGGTTATTGGCAATCAATTAGCACGCTTAGCACTGCAAGATGTTATGCAGCCATATCAATGTTGCCGATATTACATACGACTAATTGTTCGACAAACGTTCTTATAATAGGTGGAGAAAATGGATCAGGAGCATTAAGTTCCTGTGAATTATACAATTACAGTAGTCTTAATAGCGTTTCCTCCACGGGATCACTCAATACTGCAAGAACTCATCATACGGCAAACTTGCTTGCTCCCGCATTGCAACAAGTCCTTGTTGCAGGTGGAAGAAATGGAGGGGGAGCAATCAGCACTTGCGAAATTTATAGTATGACAACAGGAACATGGGCTTACACTACAGGTGCAATGAGTGCTGCAAGATTTGACCACAGCGCAACATTATTGGGAGACGGTAGAGTATTAGTAACGGGAGGAGAAGGAGCAAGTTATTTAAACAGTTGTGAAGTGTATAATACCGGAACCGGGACGTGGTCATCAGCAGGAACAATGACAACGGCGAGAGCAAGACATAGCGCAGTGTTATTACTAAATGGAAATATAATGGTAATCGGCGGAGAAACATCTGCAGGGAATCCGACGGCTACCTGTGAAATCTGGAATGGGACTAATTGGACAACAGTTACGGCAGCATCAATGTCAACTGCACGAAGTTTAAATACCGCAACATTATTACAATCAGGAAAAGTGCTTGTAGCGGGAGGAATGGGAGCAGGAGGAACGGCATTAAACAGTTGTGAAATATATGATCCGACGACAAATACATGGACAGCGGAAACTCCTTTATCCGTAGCTCGTTATGCACACAATACAAGCATATTATATTCAGGGTTGATATTAGTATCGGGCGGAACTAATGGGACGAGTTATTTCAACTCCTGTGAAATATGGGATCCTGCAGTATGCAGTCCTACAACAGGATTACACGCGTGGAAGGCAGTCCCCGGAACACTTGCCAATACAAAAGCGTATCAGGCATCCGTTCTTATACCAATAGATAAGCCATATATACTTTCGATCGGTGGGAAAAATGCAGGCTATTTGGATGCCATAGAAAGATTTGACATAGGATTAGGGTATTTACCAGCATGGCAATCGAGAATAACAAATTATCCCGCGGTAACGGCAATTAGTGACTCAATGAATATAACCGGTTCATTATTCAGAGGTATATCCCAGGCAGACGGAGGCAATCACTGTCACGTCGCATCAAACGACCATCCGATCATATCGTTAGTCCGAGTAGGCGGAGGAAACTGGCAAGGCAATGGAGGCGGAGAAATATTAACTATGCCAATGAGTTCAAGCTGGGATACAATGCATACAAAAGTACACCCGGCAATTGCAAGTACACAGGGGTATTATAGGTTATGGTCAATAGTAAATGGGATACCTTGCAAATGGTATGCAGTTTGTCCACAGGGGATAGAAGACGGAAAAACTTACACCTCGACAGCAATAAAGACATATCCGAATCCTATGATTAAAGAAATAAACTTTACTCTTAATAATAAAGTATCTAACATAAGTGTAGCTATTTATGATTTAAGCGGAAGAACTGTAAAGACTTTAACCGGAAAGGGAATGAATACATTAGTATGGGATGGGAAAGATACAAACGGAGAGAAAGTAAGCGCCGGAATGTATTTTTATAATGTGCGCGGAGACGGCATTGAGCAAAAAGGCAAATTCGTAATGTTAAAATAGATTAATAAATACAAATAAAAGAGCCCTCTGGAGATTTTCAGAGGGCTCTTTTATTATGCAAATCCTTATAAAACCCTATTCATTGATTCATATTGTTCAAAAGACAAGCCGCTTTAAACAACTATTGTATTATATCCAAACTAAAGAGAATGAGAGTTTTTAACTGTTCCTTCTATATTCCAATTTAAAATCAAGTTCTTATTTTATTCATTACCTGATTTTTTCAAAAAATTCAGTTGACATTGAGACTATATTAATATAAGCATAAAGATAATTAATTGCTTGAATATTTAGCAGGAGAAATTTTTTATGTTACCTTATGTTTTTTGTATTATTCTTGTCGGGATTGGTTTATATACTGTATTGACCAAGAAGAACCTTTTAAAGATTGCCATTGGCTTCTGTTTGGTAGAATACGGAGTTAATTTGTTTATTGTAATGGTTGGTTATCGCTGGAACGGATTGCCACCTATAATGCTTACTCCGGACGATAAAACCCTATTTGTTGATCCGATTCCACAGGCACTTGTTCTTACTGCAATAGTAATTGGTCTTGCCACAACAGCAGTGCTTCTTGCAATAGTGGTCCGTGTATATAAAAGGTATGGGACTTTAGACTTAACAGAACTAAAAAGATTAAAAGGTTAATTTTTTTGAAAATAAATGAGTAATTTAATCTGTTTATTTGTAGTAATTCCTCTTTTTACGGCATTCCTTATTGGTATACTCTATAAACTTCATAACAGCGTTGCAGAAACTCTGGCAAATGTTTGTATATTTGCCCTTACCTGTCTTTCCGTATTGTTCATTTCCCAAGTAGCCGGCAACAATGCTTTGGTATATAAGATCGGTGGATGGATTCCGCCTTTTGGTATAGTTTTTGTTATAGATAGCCTATCTGTCCTTATGTTAGTACTTGTCAATACCGTAAGTCTTTTTGCAGTTATATACTCTATTTCTTATATGGAGCGCTATACCTCAAAACCTTATTATTATATATTATTTCTCTTAATGTTAGTCGGGATGAATGGTATAATTATTACAGGAGACTTATTTAATTTATTCGTCTTTATTGAAATCGCATCTATTTCTTCCTATGCGCTTGTAAGTTTTGGAATCCAGCACGAAGAACTTGAAGCAAGTTTCAAATATATGGTCATAGGAGAAATTGCATCTACTTTCATACTTTTCGCCATAATTTTATTGTATGCATGGGGCGGATCATTAAATATGGCTGATATTGCTTTTAGAATCAACAGCGACTCCTTAGGCACTGCAAACAGTATGGTAAAATTTGTTTCTGTTTTATTTATATTCGGATTTGGAGTAAAGGCAGCTATTGTTCCATTTCATGCATGGTTGCCGGATGCTCATCCATCAGCTCCTGCTCCGATATCATCAATGTTGTCGGGAGTATTGATAAAAGTACTTGGTATATATGCACTTACGCGAGTGTTGTATTCCGTTCTCGGAATAACTCCTGTCATACAAAACGTTCTCCTCACGCTTGGAGCTATTTCTATGGTTGCAGGAGCATTATTGGCATTGCCACAAATTGATTTCAAACGAATGTTAGCGTATTCTTCAATTTCTCAGGTAGGATATATACTTCTTGGTATCGCTTCGGGAAATTTCATTGGCATTACCGGTGGACTTTTCCACCTTGTTAATCACGGAGTATTTAAGAGTTTATTATTTATGGACGCCGGCTCTGTTGAACTTGGCACAAAGACACGCAAACTCAATGAACTTGGCGGCATTTCTGAAAAGATGCCTATTACCCATGGAAGTTTTCTTGCCGGAGCATTATCCATTGTAGGAATGCCTCCTTTTAACGGATTCTGGAGTAAATTACTCATAATTATAGGACTTGCACAATCAAATCACACAGGGTTAGCGTTACTTGCTATTTGTATAGCAGTTGTAACCCTTGCTTACTACTTAAAAATTGAACGTTCGGTTTTCTGGGGCAAATTAAAAGAAGGATTACAGTTTGTAAAAGAAGCTCCTTTTTCAATGGCTTTTTCAATGATTATGTTAGCAATTATTTGTTTTGTCGGTGGATTGTTGTATTTTCACCCTATATTAAAAGACGCGGCACAGGTAGTTCATCAGGGAACTGCTTATGCCAACCACTTATTAAAATAATATGCGTAAAATATATTTTGCTATAATTTGTTTTATAGTTTGGGTGCTTTTAACGTGGAATTTTGGTTGGCAGGAACTTACTATGGGTGTAGTCGTTTCCTTATTTGTCTCTTTATTTTTTGGAGATAAGTTTTTAGGAATTAAAATTTTTTCTCCTGTCAGAATAGCATGGATGCTTTATTATATACCTATATGGATATACTATTGTATAGTGGCAAACATTGATGTCGCCAAAAGAGTATTAAGCCCCAAAATGTTAATTAAACCCGGAATTGTTAAAATACGAACAAACTTAAAAACCGATTTAGCAAAGGTTATGCTTGCGAATTCAATAACAATGACACCCGGAACAATGACTGTAGATATTTTAGGAGACGAACTTTATATTCACTGGATATATGTCAGCACAGAAAAAGAAATAGAAGCGACTAAAATAATAGCATCTGCTTTTGAAAAAATATTAAAACATATATTTGAATAAAATGATAGATATACCTTTATATTTTTCTATTCCGCTTATTATATTTGCATTTATGTGTTTATATCGAATAGCCCGGGGACCTACGCTCGCGGATAGAATAATGGGAATAGATTTTCTTACTATTATACTTATTGGTTATTGCAGTTTAATTGCTTATTATACAAATCGTCCATTCTTGCTTGATATTTCTCTTGTTCTTGCGCTTTTAAATTTCATCGGGACTGTTGTTCTGGCAAAATATCTTGAAAACAAAAAGTTAGATAAATAGGAAAATAAAAATGATTAATTGTAGTGGTGGCGGAATAAGTGGAGCATTAATTATATTAACAATCGGAGTAATATTTTTATTGCGCAATCTTGGTATAATTCAAACTCCGAGCTGGAGCATCATATGGCCTATGATATTAATTATACTTGGACTAGTAGGCTTGTTAGAAAGGTGTTTCAGGAGGAAAATATAAATGATAGAACATAAGACTTCCGGCAAAGCCATCACTTCGATGGTATGCGGAATATTAAGCATTATTTTGCCTTTTGTTGGTTTTATTCTTGGAGTGCTTGCCATCATATTTAGTATCGTAGCACGCAACGAAATTAAACACAGTGAAGGAAAAATTGTTGGTGCCGGCATGGCAACAGCAGGACTGGTTTGTGGAATTGTAGGGTTAATAGCCGTAATCTTCTGGATATCAATAGTAGGGCTTGTTTTCAAACTTATACTTAGCAGTATAAAATATTGGATGGGCGGTTGGTATTATTAAAAAAAATTAATGAAAAAATATTTTATTATGTTGGTTGCCCTTGTAAGTTTTACGGTAAATACATATGCGGGAGGAAGTTTTGGGATAAAAGGCGCATATACGTATGGAGGACTTAAAGCAAAAATACGTACAATTAAAATTGATAACAATAGTGTAAGTAACGACTTCAGTAGCACTTCGAAAATGGAACACCCTCGAGGGTTTGGTGGAGAGTTGTTTTGCGATATCGGTATCCCTTTATTACCGCTAGGTCTTGAAATAGGTGCAGGGTTTTATACGGAAAACTTTAAGGAAATTGCAGGAGATATTACTACTACTTATACCGTAAATTCAATAAAATTCTCAGGACTTGGCAAATATTATACCAAGGGAATTCCTATAATTTTACCTTGGATTGGACTGGGGCCATTTATTGGACTGAATACACATAACGTTGCAACAACAATTTTGGGGCAAACGCTTACTACTACAGGGAATATGGTTCCAAATTTTGGATTAACTATAGGAACAGGAATTAAAATCGGAATTTTACCAAAAACGGCAGTTAATGTGGGAATACTTCTTGACTATTATTTAGTATCTGAAGCGACAAGTAACACTGGAGCAATTACGACGGAATGGACATATTCCCAATGGAACTTAAATACTATAGTCGGAATAAGCTTTTAGGAGTGTAACTCAAGCTTCTAGCTTGAGAGGAGTGAAAATATAAATATGATAACTATTGGAATTGTAATAATTATTATAGGTTTATTTTTTGATTTTTGCGGATCGCTCGGCATTGTTAGATTGCCCGATGTTTACAACCGTCTTCAAGCTGCAACAAAAGGCGTAACTCTCGGTACTTGCGGAATACTCATCGGAATATGTTTTATGTCCCATCAATCCGTATTTGTCATAAAATGCCTGCTTTGTTGTATTCTTTTAATGCTAACTTCTCCCATATCTACACATGCTCTTGTTCGCGCTGCTCATATCGCAGGCATAAAATTGTGGGATAAGAGTGTGGTTGATAAATACGAAGAAGATAAACCCAAATCAGAATAGTTTTACCTTCAGAAGTAAAGAAATAGCTGTTTACTTTCTCTTAATTCTTTTAATTTCTTTATGGCGCAGGAGAATAGAAAGCCGTCCCCGTAAATAAACACTTTACCGTTCCGCCAAGTGGATATGTTCCTCCTCTTTCGTCATGTGCCTGAAAGATTATTGTAATATTGGCACCTGTAGGAGAACTGTAAACAAGCATTCCCTGGACATCGTAATAACCTGCTGCGCCTACATTTAAAAGGCTAAGAGTATCCGCAGTGTCAAAATCTTCGTCCTGCACTCCTTCCTGGGTAGTTCCGCCCCATAAAGAAGAGCCGAAAGTATATGTAAAGTGGACGGTAGAATTATTTACAGTTGTCCTTACATTTACCTCTAAGTTATACCCCATACTGTAAATACATCTGGCTTGTAAAAGCAATCCTCCAAGGTTTAAGACATCGGTAAAGGATGTTGCCCCGGTTGGCCGAAAATCTATTCTTATAGGCATAGCAAATTTCGCTGTGTCTGAGTAGAATTTTTTGAACTATCTGTTAATCCTTTATGATGTCCTATAAATGTATCTGCTGTTGCATTTCCTGAAGTAAATATATTGCCAGAATCAACAATGTTCTTCCCCCATAGTGTATCAGTAAATTTTCCTTGTCCTTTTACACTTAATGTTTTCGAAGGGATACTATCTAAAATACCTACTTTTTTTGAACTATCTATTCTCATTACTTCATTGTAATCTGCCCCACCATCATAACTATAAAATGCAATGGAACCTCTTTTATTTGCTGTATCTGGAATATAAACAATTTTACCAATACCAAAAGTTGTGTTTGTTCCACTTGTAGCTTGAGCAGTTAAAGTTATTCTACTGTTTGAACTTACGTCATCTTGAGCATTCCTAAATATTGTAGGGAGATAAAGTCTATTATACATGACAGCTTCAGATTCTTTTTGCATTTGGAATCCCTTTGTCCAGTTAATTGGATTTGTTCCTGAATTTGCAACATACATTGAAATTCCGGCACTGCCGAGTTCCAACAAACTTGCTCTCTTTGTCATATCATCTCTACTCCACAATTGACTTGCTAAATCAAAGTTAGAATTTACACCAAGGTTTATTGCCCCATCTGCCCTAAAAAGATAACTATTAATATTCGGAGCTATTGTCCCTGCACCACCCCCAGTTCCAAAGTCCCTTATTACTATGTGTCCCGTATCTGTTGTGCTATCAATTGTTAAAACTCCATTTATTAGGTAATTTCCTGTTTTTGTATCTCCTGTTGAGGATACAAAATCTGTACTATGTTTACCATCTAATTTGTCAGAATCCCAACTATATAACGATTTAGCCGTTGAATCCGTATAAAGGCTATGTCCGGAAGAATCTACATAATCTACATTTGCATTACGCGCATAATTAGCCGTATCTGCATTTATGGAATTATCCGCATTTTTTGATTTTATGGCATATCCAACACTTACTATCTTTTTTCTGGGGGATAAAACTTCGCTTTCAACCTGTGTTTCAAGATAAAGATACGTTCCATTAAAAATAGTATCGGGAATAGTCGTTACGCTACCTAACAAAACACTAAATACGCCTTTATTTGTTATGACGCTGTCTTGCGCTTCACTCCATAATGGAGTAAGCCCCGTTGGAGTATCATACAATCTGAATATCATATTATATTTTCCCGTTAATCCTGTCGTATCCGTTGCGGTGCAAACCCATCCCTGGTAATTAATTTCCGTCGGAATACCGGATTTTGAAGCAGTCAATTGAACTGATTTCTCTTTAGACTTAACTATTTTTACTTTAGAACTTGTTTTGCCTGTACCAAACAAACTAATTGGAAGCAACAATACTATTAACAAAACACCCCAAAAGGAACGTTTCATCTTTCCTCCCTTTTTATATTTAATCTTTTTCCCTAAAAGTGGTCGGGGAGAGTGGATTTGAACCACCGACCTCATGGTCCCGAACCATGCGCGCTGAACCGGGCTGCGCTACTCCCCGTTTTCTCAAATCAAATATAAAACAATATTATTAAGGCGAAAATCTATTTTTGCAAGTTTATTTTTTTAACTACCCTTCGTCTTCAATTAACGGAACAAATACGCACTCAAATAATTTTCTCTCCTGCATTTTACCATTTACTTTTGTTACTACGGTCAATTCCTGTGTATATTTATCTCCAACCGGGATTACAATTTTCCCACCTTCTTTTAGTTGTTCGAATAAAGAATCAGGTATATGATTTGTTCCTGCAGTTACAAGTATCTTATCAAAAGGCGAATATTCTTTCCAGCCTTTGCTGCCGTTTCCCGTTTTTACTAATATATTATTGTATCCCATTTCTTTCAATTTTGCCATTGAGTCATTTGCAAGTGATTCAACCCGCTCAACAGAATAAACTTCTTTTACAATCTCTGCTAATATTGCCGTTTGATAACCGGAACCCGTTCCGACTTCAAGCACACGGTCGGCAGATTCAAGTACAAGTTCTTCCGTCATAATTGCTACCATATATGGCTGGGATATTGTTTGTTCCTTTCCTATAGGCAAAGGATAATCTTTGTATGCATCTTCCCGCAATGACTCCGGAACAAAATTATGTCGTTCTACTTTATTCATTGCCGAAAGAGTTTTTTCATCCGTTACGCCCCGCGCAACAATTTGCTCTTCCACCATCCGCTTGCGCATATCCTCAAAATATATTTTTGAGTAAGTTGATTGCATCATAATTAGTCAAATCCAAAAGCAACGGAGTTACTGAAATATATCCTTCTTTACAAGCTTCTATATCGGTTTCATTTTCAATAAAATCTTTTCTTGTTCCCCCGATTAGATAACAATTTCTATGTTTTGATACAATATCTTCGTAATTCCTTCTGCCCAATCTTGTTATTCTTATACCTTTGGGCATGTAAGGAATATTAACATTAAGAACCATACACGGATTATTCCATTGTCCCTTTTCTAATGATTTTACAGCTTTATGGACAAAATCTACTGCCGCATCAAAATCCACACTTCCTTTATCATCTTCATTGAAAAAGGATAGTGCGATTGATGGTATCCCGGACATTGCGCCTTCAATTGCAGCGCCAACCGTTCCGGAATATCCAGCATCTTCGCCAAGATTTGCGCAACTATTTATACCTGAAATCACAATGTCAGGTTTAAAATCAAGTAACTCGTGAACCCCTAAAATAACGCAATCCGTGGGTGTTCCATAAACGGCTATTATGTCAGGAGCAAATCTTTTTATTTTTAGCGGCCTTTTCAATGTCAATGAACGGGAAGTAGCATTTGCTTCTACACCAGGCGCAACAATAGTTACGGTATAAGTTGTTTTAATTGCTTCGTATAAAACTCTTATCCCTTTAGCATTAACTCCATCATCATTTGTAAGAAGTATTTTCATTTTAAAAAATTATTCTATTTCTACTATTTCATATTTTTGTGTTCCAAGTCCGATTTTCTCTGCATAATCCAATTGAATTTCAGGTTTGATTTGATGCCATAATTTACCAAATCTTCCATTAGACGCTTTTTCTACCATATCATAAGAAGCACGATCTATACTCACCGGGTCAGACGATGCAAGGATTCCAATGTCCGGTGTTACAAAAGCTTCCGTCGCAGGCCAGCAATCACAAAATGGAGCTATGTTTATCAAGAAATTAATATAACCTACTCCTTTTTTACCATAAACCGCCCCTTTTGCATATTCTGCCATTGCTTCCTGGAGTCTTGAAGTTTCTTCGCCCCAGTTTATATCTATAGCTCGAGAAGGACAAACCGAAATACAGGAAGTGCACATAATACATTTTTGAGGTATAATTTTTGCCACATTATCCACTCTAATATTCAAGCTGGAAGCTTGAGTTACAATTTCTATTGCTTTTGTCGGGCACCATTTTATACATAATCCACAACCTGTACATTTTTTATTTACAACGGGTGGTTTTCCCGAATGCTGTTCTAGTTTGCCTTGTTTTGCAGCACATCCCATACCAAGATTTTTCAGGGCTCCTCCGAATCCGGTACCAAAATGTCCCTTAAAATGTGATATAACAATCATCTTATCCGCATAATAAATTCCACTTGCAATCTTTAAATCCTTAAAATGCGTGCCTTCGCTTTTTACGGAAACGTAACTCTCCCCTCTTAACCCATCTGCAATGATAATCGGTGCCCCCCCAAACCCATCCCATAAAGCTTGCTCAATATGTGTCGGAGCAAGCATGCGTCTTCCTGCATAAAGCGAACCCGTATCCGTAAGAAAAGGAATTGCATTACTTTTCTTTATTGTTTCAACAAGTTTTTTTACAAAAACAGGATTTATGAAATTCGTATTACCGTATTCTCCGAAATGCAATTTGCAAGCAACAAGCTCACCAGGTACAAGCAAATCATTAAATCCCGCAGTAACAAATAATTTAACAAGCTTCTCGAGAATATTACACTTAACCGAAGCCTTAAAATCTATAAAATAAACTTTACCCATATTAAGTCAAATCAAAAATCAATTCCACATTGTCCACATATAATAATATTTCATATTATCTGGATTCCCGCTTCCGCGGGAATGTCCAGCAAAGCTGGATAACATCTCCTAAGAGCTACGCCCAAGGAGTTGTAAACAAATTGCGGAAGATAAACTCCCGCGCTACATTGGGCTTGATAAATCAAGCCCCTACATAATTACCTATTAGAACTGTCTACTAATACCAATTACAGGTGTTATAGCGCTAAAGAATCCCGGGAAAGTATATCCATTTTCTGCGGCTGCTTCTTTTAGACCTTTTTTGTCGCCATTTCCATTATCATCCCCGGAGCCATCGCCATACGCATCAGGACCATTTCCATTATCCTTGTTGTCCCCTCCAAACTGAAACAAATTGGCAAAAAAGCTTGCTATGGTTATAGGATTAGTTCTTAATCCAAAGCTCACAGATGTTTTCTTAATGTTAACCGTCGTTCCTACATCAAGAGTTGTAGATATCCCGCCTTTAGGGAAACGGAAAGCATCTCCTGAATCAGAAGTTGCTTCAAGTGCATATACTTTTCCATTTAAGCTAATCCTCAAGGGAAAGCCTATTCTTGATTCAAAGCCAAGACTTCCCCATCCTCCTCCAATTGGAACGCCGTCCGAAGAAGAAGCAAAAGCAGCCCCAATTGAACTACTGAGAGTAATAGGACCAAGCTTAGTATACGAGCCTAAGGTAATGGAAGTTTGCGCAGGTATTCTGTAAGTTTCTTTTATACTATCCGATTGGTTTGTATCCGACATCTCTGAAAGTTCAAGGTCTACTGTCCCCGAAACAGTATGAATTGCAGTATCAATAATAATATTACCCGGATTATAAGAAATAGAACTTACTTTGGGGCTATGATTTACATTCATTGAAGCAGAACTACCATCTATTTTCAAAACTGTTGCCGGGATTACAGCAACCGATGCCCCTATATTAAAAAATAAGAACTTAAATTGCAATCCCGTAATATATGAAAATTCTTTTCCGCTCAAAGAAACCTCTCCGTTTCCACTAAATAAATCCTGATTCAGAGTGCTATTCCCGCTAACATCTATAGTCCATTCGCTACTAGTAAATTGTGGTGTACAAGTCAACGTACAGGGAGCACTTATGTTTAAACCTGCATCATACATAAGTTTACCGCTAATAGGTCTATACGCTACTCCGAATCCTAATTTCAAGGGACCAAATCCCGTTGCCATTCCTATAAATAAATTACGTTCATAATAACCAAAATTTGCATTTGCATCAAGGGTCGCAGTAAAAGAACTATTTAGGTTCCATGTCACAGGAATTTCTATACTATCAGGAATTTCAGATACATTGTCGTGCGTCAAAGTATCCATAATAGTATCGCTATAAGGATACGTCATTTTACCATGTGTTCCGTTAACGTTCAATCCCATTCCGAATCCATCCATAAATCCAAGCGCAAATGCGACGCGTCCTTTTTTCATACCGACACCCATTAAGTTTATTCCCATCGGTGAAGCAAAAGATACCTCAAGAGAAGGAATCCTGATATATTTTTGAACAGTATCTTCATCCTCTTTCCCCCCCCCTGCCGGTATTACCGGAGCCCATTCAAGTTTGGATGAAGTTCCGATAGCAAAAACTCCTGAAACTTCAGTGCCTTTAATATCCCAAAGCCCAGCAGGGTTACATAATGCGCCTGTTAAACCAGTGGAAAGCATAGGATTGCTGTATCCCAGACTTACGGAACTTAGCGATGGCGTATTCATCCATAACTTACTGCTAAGTCCAACAATATCCGTAGTATCTCCACTTGCCATCAATAAAAACATTAAATATAACATCTGTCCCCCTATTTTTCTACTCTATAAGTCAGACAAGAATGTCCGACCTACTACTACAACCAACACACTCAAAATATATTTAATTTTTACTTGTTACACTCATTTCCTTAAAATAGAAAGCCGGTATATGCATACTTCCGTAAACTTCTTCCGTAGAATTCTCTAAACCTATAATATTATTAAAAGCTTCGTATACGTTACCGGAAAGCATTGTATCCTTAACTCTTCCCACAATTTCTCCATTTTCAACTTTGTATCCTAATCCGACATTAAACGAAAAATCGCCGGCTAACATATTACTCTGTCCGCCGCCAATTGTATCATACAGAATCAATCCCTCTTTCATATCTTTTATCATATTTTGCAAATCCCATGTCCCGGGAGCAATAACAATATTCGTTTGGGAAGGTGACGGCAAACTATTATATCCACGACTGGCATTACCCGTAGGAGCAACATTTAAAATTCCTGCTGTTTGCAAATCAAATAAAAAGGTTTTTAATACACCTTTTTCCACTATATGTTTAGCGGTAATAGGCATTCCTTCATCATCAAAAGGCGCGCTGCTGGTACAAAAGTCCAAGGTGCCGTCATCAGTTATCGAAAGCTTTTCGTCAAGTATTTTTTCATTCAACTTACTTGTGATGGGAGAAGTTTTTTTCTGAATCTGTTTCCCGTTTACTCCTATCATTATAGAAGATATCAAAGTAGGAATTGCTCTTGGCATAAATATAACATTCATTTTTTTTGTAGGCATAGTTGCCACTTTACGAGCAAGCTCAACTCTTTTGATTATATTATCCGCAAACTTTTTCGTCGATGCCTTCAACTTACAGCTACTTTCCGTTTCCCACACATCTAAAAAACTATTATCTATAATAATAAGTCCTGATATTCCGTAGGAAAAACCTGTTTGAGAATAACTGTCATCAAGCCCGGAAGAATTTAGAATTCTTACTGTAGAAACAACTTTTGATAAACCTGCATCACACTTAATTTCACTATTACGTTGTTTTATCAGTTCTATACCCTCTTTTACCATATCCACACCCGAAGATATTTTAAATTTTATCACTTCTTCGCTAACGGTTTTAACTTTTTTTGGACTTTTCTTATTTGGGAAAGCAAGTTTTGCCTGTTGCCCGAACTTAGAACTCGCTATGGCATTATCAAGAGTTTTTTCATAATCTACAGGGTTCGTACAGGAAGCAAACCCGATTTTACCATCTTTTATTATTCGCAATCCCAATCCCTGAATATTTTTTTCGTCCATCAAATGTAACTTATCAAACTTGAAATCCACCTGTTCGGTTTTCATTTCCGTGGAGAAGATTTCTGCCGCATCAGTAACTTTTGCAGCCTTTTCCAACAACTTTTCTATCGTCCAACTTCCTCGGGATATACTTTCTCCTGTTGATACGGAGGTTTTAGATTTTAGATTTTTGATTTTTGATTTTTCCATTATTTACCTCCTATGACAACATTTTTAATTCTTATATGCGGGCTTCCCATAGAGACCGGTAAAGGCCCCTGACCATCTTTCCCGCATCCGCCAAGAGAACCAAACACTTTCATATCGTTTCCAATTGCATCTATATCCTGTAATGTTTTAAATATATTTCCCGAAAGCATGACATCTCTTACCATTGGACCTATTTTTCCATTTTTAATCAAATAAGCTTTTGCCGCGGAGAAAGTAAACATCTCGAGTTGGGTCATTCCGCCTAACGATTCTTTTGCATAAATTCCATTATCTATTTCGCTTATCATTTCTTCAAAAGTTTTGTCTCGTGGTTCTATGCAGGTACAGGACATTCTTACAATCGGTTTGAATCTATATGTAATTGCTCGGGCATTTCCCGTAACCGGTTCGTTTAATTTCCCTGCCGTTTCAACAGAATGAAGTCTTCCTGATAATATACCATCTTTTATTAAATAAGTTTTTTGAGAAGGTGTTCCTTCGTCATCATATTTATAAGAACCTTGTTGACCCGGAAAACTACCGTCATCTATTATAGATAATTCATCTCTTCCGAATCTTTTCCCAAGTTTCATAACTTCCATTAACTGAGGATTCCCGTACGCATGATCGGCTTCGGACAAATGCCCGAAAGCTTCATGACAGAAGACTCCGGCAAGGTGCGGATCCGCAACTACGGTGTAAACCCCGGCATTTACTTTTTCTGCTTTTAATAAATCACATGCTTCTTTGGTTATTCTTTCTGCATCTTTTTCAAGACCAAGAACGGTATCATAACCTATTGTTTTGCTAACGGAATGAGAAGCGCTTTGCACGTTTGTTCCGTCTTTCGCAAGCGCTCCAAGTAATATTCCACAATAAAGTTGTTCTTCTTTAATATCGGAACCAAGGGTATTAACAAAAGTTCGATTGGAATAAGTATCGCGATAAACAACGCTTGTAGACTGAATTAAAGGAGACGACATAATAATGGAATTATAATTTCTTGCTAAAATTTCTTTTTCTTCCAATGGAACATTGCGAGGGTCGTTTTTTAGTTTCAGGGAGATATCATCCTTAACTTTAGGGGTGAAATTTAATTTTCCCTCTCCCGATGATGTCAATTTAGCATGATTACAGGCAGATTTAACATACTCATCAAGATTGACAAGTTTGTTAAACGACACAAAACCCCATCCGCCTTTATGGTAAGCGCGGACATTCCCGCCGTATTCTTTGCGGGTACCTATAGACTCAAGCTCTTTACCACGATAAAACACTTCTGTAACTTCACGTTCTTCCAAATGTATTTCGGCATAATCAACATCTGCATTACTAAGCGCCTTCTTTAAGACTGCATTCATTTGCCCTCCTATAAAATCTATCACTATAACTTATTTTTATCCTTACAAATGTCAAGATATTAATGAATTCAGCGGTTTTTTAATTATTTCCTGCGGAAGAATGGAACATTTGACTGATTCGTACAAACAAAAAATCGAGAAGAAGACTTAGCGTTACTGCTTACATTGCAAAGAGATATAGACTTTTAAAATATTTGTAGTTACATAGGCGATGAGGAGAAGCATTATTGGGACTACTGGGAACAACTGACGCGGGTAGGCGCTTAAAAGCGAACTGCCGAAAAATGTAACTGCGCCGAATATTAAAAAGTTATACACCTCAAAAGGAATTAATTTGCGGCAGAGAAAAGCAGGGCAAAGGCAGAGCAAAAAGACAATTAATAAAAACATATTCGGGATTGCGTAAAAATAAGTAGAGAGTTTTTGCTTCGTGTAACTATAGGGATAAGAGAATAACATACGTCCTACGTTTGCGCTCCAGTTTATCACATATTTTTTAGGGTTTGATTTTATATTCTTTATTGCCTGTTTGCGGAATTCAGTATCCTGTTGAAGGGCAGACAGTTTCATAGTTTTACTCAGAAAATCCTTATGACTTTCAAAGCCGGGTTGAGTAATTGCCCATTCCGTGCCAAACCAGTCGCCAAACTCTTCTTTGTCAAGAGTGGACATCCAGTATAAGGACTGCCCGCCCGAACTCCCCCAGTAGAAAAACTTGCCTGTCAACGAATGGGTGTAAATTAAATAAGGAATACATATAATAATTGCTGCCGTATATACCGGGGCAGATAACTTTAAAAAACGACGACGAAATAAGCTTAATAATAAAGAGGCAAACAGGCATACAACCAGAACCCAACCAAAAAATACTTTTGTCAATGCTAAATATCCTAAATACAGAAAGGAGGCTAAAAAATTGCTTCTTTTACTGGAGGTGCCTCTTACATAATTGATAAAATGAAACATAAAGCCACAGATTAAAAACACCGAAAAGATTTCCGTGTTCAACAGATAGAGGTTGCTGAAGAACGGGAAATACAGTCCGAATAAATAAGCAAAGCACACTGCAAAACGGTTGTTCGTGAAAAACAATAACGTGCGATAAAAATAAATTACGGATAAGAATAAAAATAAAACGTTAAACAATTTGGCAAAAATCAAAGGTATGTGGAAACCAAGAAATGGGACGAGAAGAATAGGATATCCGGGACCGTTCCATAAGTTTATGTCCGAATGCGGAGAATAATAACCATTTAATAAATTGGTGGCAAACATCAGATAACGGTCTTCGTCGCCTTGTCCGCTTGAGACGGATTTGACAAAGACTAACAGAATATAAAGAAGAAGAAGAGGATAGAATTTAAGAAGCGTTTTGTATGACATAATAATACTTTAGAGGATAGAAACCCAAATGTCAAAAAATAAATAAAAGAGAACAAAAATCCTCACCGCAGAGTCGCAGAGAACAGAAAACCAGAGAGATTTGGACGCAGCCTCCAAACAGAACGGCGGACAAGCATGAACGCAGATCAACCGCAAACAGGATTAAGAGGATAAAAAATGGGTAGGGAATAGGCATGCCTGTTCCCTACAATAAAAATTATTTTATCAATATTAGTTTCTTTGTTGTTTCGAATGTGTCGGTGGAAAGGGTTAGGAAATAGATACCTGTTTTTAGTTCGTTTGCGTTCAGATTAATATTATACGTGCCTGCGGGTTTTTGTTCGTTGACTAATGTTTTTACACATTTTCCTGCAATGTCGTAAAGACTCAGAGAGACGTATCGAGGTTGGGAAACCTCTCCCACAGCATAACTGATAGTTGTTGATTTAGAGAATGGGTTTTGCTCTATTTTTAATTTTGATCCCGCCTTGGCGGGATTTAATTTCTCCTCCACTCCTGTTTCTTTCCCCAATCTAATCAGATAGACATCGTCAGTACCTGCTCCGTAAGATCCTGTATAACCTGCGATGATATATCCGCCGTCTTCAGTTTGTTGAACTGAATAACCACCATCATGGACAGTTCCTCCAATAGTTTTTGTCCAAATAGTATCGCCGAAAAAATCTGTTCTAAGCACATAAACGCCTGATCCATAAGAACCTGTCAATCCTGCAATAATAAAACCGCTATCTTGAGTCTGTTGAACTGAATAGCCACAATCATCGTAAATTCCACCATAAGTTTTAGTCCATACGGTATTACCAAAAGAATCTGTCCTAATGATATAGACATTCGAATAATTTGGTATGCCCATCCCGAAAGAATTTGTCCACCCTGCGATGATAAATCCACCGTCTTTGACCTGTTGAACTGAAGCGCCATATTCATAATCAGTCCCGCCATAAGTTTTTGTCCAGAGAGTGTCACCTGAAGAATTTATCTTAATTAGATACACATCGTCCCCGCCTGCTCCGAAAGAATTTGTAGAACCTGTAATAATAAAACCGCTATCTTGAGTTTGTTGAACTGACCATGCCAACTCACCACCGGTTCCACCGAAGACTTTTGTCCAGAGGATATCACCTGAAGAATTTGTCCTAATAAGATAGACATTATACCCGAAAGAGCACGTTCCTCCTACAATAATAAAACCGCTATCAGATGTCTGTTGAACTGATGATCCCCAATCATCCTCAGTTCCACCGAAAGTTTTTGTCCAGATAGTATCGCCTAAGGAATCTGTTCTAATGAGATAAACATCCCAGTTGCCTGCCCCGAAAGATTTTGTATAGCCTGTAATAATAAAACCACCATCGTAAGTTTGTTGAGTTGCCCAACCTATATCTAATCCGGTTCCACCAAAAACTTTAGTCCAAAGCGTATCGCCTGAGGAATTTGTCCTGATAAGATAGACATTAGGATAATTAGGTGTGCCTACCCCAAAAGAATATGTAAATCCTGTAATGACAAAACCACCATCTTTAGTTTGTTGAATGGAACGGCTTTCTTCACAGTTCGTCCCACCATAAGTTCTTGTCCAGAGAGTATCAGGTGCGGATGCGAGTGTAGTGGTTGCAATTAATATTCCTACGAGCAACGTAAGATATTTTTTCATACCCTATTAGATTATTTATATTCGAGGATTTGGATTTTGATTTTATCCACGAGTTCCATAATCTTTGCCTGTTCTTCCAATCCGCCTTCCGCAAGAATAAGATGCGCAGCATCTGCAATCGGCTCATCGAAAGTCGGGTCAACTTCAACCCATCGTCCAACCCATACTTTATTCCAGGCGTGGTAATAAAATCCGTCCTGCGTATATACGATGCCTACCACAACATCGGCGGGTATTTTGCATGCTCTTGCAAGCGCCGCAAATAATATGGAATGTTCCCCACAATCGCCTTCCATTGTGTTGAGAACGTCCAGCGCAGATGGAATAGTAACGGTTGGCATGTCTTTGACGTTCTCTGATACCCAATGCGTAAGTTTTACGACTTTTTTCCAAGGGGTTTTGGTGAATCCAACAATTTCTTTTGCCTGTTTGATTATTCTTTTATCTTTACTTTGAATAAAAGTCGTTGGTTCAAGATATTTATTCACAGAATCGGGTCTTCTGTTGGACAATTCAAAAGGCCCACCGCTTGAAGGGCCTCTGGTTTCAATCAATAGTGTGTCACCGAACCATCTCTGCTGTTCGTTTACAACGACCTTAACATTGACAAGCATTTTCAACAAAGAAATATCTCTTGCATTTTTAATTTCCATATTTACAGGGACTTTATAAAGAGTTAAGATTTCAGGAGATACTTTTCCAATTTTTATTGCTTTTTCTTTTGATTCCTTTTTAACTGTAATGCCCATTGGTTGACTCTGGGATAGCATCTCTCCTTTTTTGTTTACCCACATAGTAGAGGGAGAGTTTAACATCATAACTTTGACATTCATTGAATCACCTTTTGTTTCTAATAATTCGCAATCTGCAGTGCTAACTGCCTGTATTGAAGGGTCAAAGACTTGTAGTTTTTGAGAGGTACGGGTAAATTTATTTGCAAGCATCGGGAGAACTGAAATAGGGAAAATGGGAGAAGTTATTGTTATAGTTTTTGTCTCTATTTTACCGCCGGTATTAATGGAGAGGTTAAAGTTGTTCTGTTGGGTTTCTCCTCTAATTAACATTTTTTGTGCTTCGGTTTCAAGATTAAAAGTAAAGTTTTTGAGTTCAAAGTTTTTGTTCACTTCGTATTGGGAAATAGATTTTAGGTTTCTTTTGGTGCCCATCATATCCAGTTCTATGTAAGTTAACTCCGAGATTTTGTAACCATCCGCAACAGGCTGAGTTTCGGTTTGAGTATACCCTACTTTTTGGTCTTTGAGATACATACCGAACCACTGGGATGTTTCCTCCTGCACCGTAGAAGATGCGAACAAATAGGAACTGCCGAATATGACTCCTGCCGTCATCAAGCATTTTACAAATTTCATTTTACCTCCCGGTAACATATTTCCAGCAGAGCTGGATAATCCGCCTGAGGCGGAAAGGGTTTCTTTAAATATTAAATATTATAAAAGAATATAGAGGAAAGAAAAAGAAATGTCAAAAGATAAATAAAAGGCAACAAAAACTTTCACTGCAGAGACGCAGAGAACATATAGTAATTATAAACCCCTACTTCTTAAATCTTTTTCAATGCTATACAAATATAGCAAGAAATCTATTCTAACAATTCTTCCGGTATATACTGTCTATAAGTAGGTTTACTATTGACTTCTTTTATGCTTGAATAATAAAGTTCATACCTGCCAATATCTCTTATATCCACGAAAATAAAAACCATTCCTCCATTTGAATAATAACTCCACTTTTCTATACTATGGTATGTGGCATCCGGCGGAAAACGTTCCTGGTCGTCCTGTTTTCCATATTTTATCAAAATCCTCCCCATATCAGAGTATCTGCCTTTTTCATTCCAGGAACTATAATTTTTATCCGCATATTTTACTCTTTCTATAAAACCAACCCTTTCTTCTTTACTGCGTTTTTTCCAGAATTCTATCACAAACTTTTGTTTTCCTGTATCCGATAATTTGTTATACGTTGCCAATTCCTCCGAGGTCGCAATATATTTTATAAAGCTTAAATATTCCATATCCTCGTTTCCTGCAATAGGTTGTTCTTTAAGCTGTTCGGGTTGTTGCTTTACTATGAAAGCTTTTCTTCGGACAATTTTTTTATTATTCTGGTTGACCTCCATCATAAGTACATAATTTCCTGAAGTTATTTTCTCAATATTTATACATTCTATTTCCGTAAGATTGGGTATTTCGGCTTTAAGAGATTTTGGGGGCATTTCCGCAACCAACACTCCGGAATCATTCAGGATAGAATATTTGACTTCGTAATTATTTTTTGGGGTAAGGTTATATATTTCAACATAACTATATAGACTCTTGTAAGGAGTACCGATTATTCTTTGGGGTAGAGGTATAATATTAAGTCCATTTTTTACAAACCTGCTGTCGGCCGAAAAAGTATCAATACTGCTTGAAAGTTGAATATCCGAGAGAGACAAAGCTGTATCCGGTTTTCTTATTTCTATTTCACGAGCAACATCCCATTTGCCGGCTTTGTCGGTAGGCAGAGAAGAATCCTGAACAATAACTGTTTCTATTTTATAATTACCGGGATCAAGTAAAATATCTAATTGTTCTAAAATATTTGCATTATGGGAGGACGCTTTTGTAAGAGATTCAATATACGAAACTTTTTCCCATTCTTCTTTTGCAACTACTTTATCCGAGTCTGTTTTTACGGTTACTTTTATTTTAAACTTAGCGCTTAATTTAGCCGTTTTATCGACAGAAAGTTTATCGCTTGTCTGGTAAAAAAGCACATTGTAAGGGAATCCAATATATATTTCGCATCTTGTTTTTCTAAAACCTTTCTGGCTATCCGGAGTAACAAATCTCGCCATATCCAAATTAACTTGCCCTATTAAAAAGGCATAACTTAAGAAGAAAATATTCATATCTCCCCCTTTTAATAAATACTAATGAGTTATATAAATGCCGAGTAAGAGAATCTTACCCCTCTTGACACACCTATTTCTTTATTGGATATATCTTTGAAGAAAATCTCAAACGTTACCTTATCTTCGACTTTCAACCTCAAACCAAGATTAATGGTTGAAACATATTTATTAGTATCGCCTTTACTGACAAGCCATTCCCCTGCAACACTTGCAAGGTTTGATAAACCGGCTTCCACTCCACAAAAACCATTCAGATGTTTATAATAATTCACTCCTATACAGGGTATAATTCTCCCCATCAAATTTCCCCCAATAACTCCATATAACCATACGGGTTCATCATAATATTGTTCTGAATCAAACCCAATAGATGCCGATATTGGTTGTTTTTGCATTCCCATTTTTACCTGAACGCCCGGGGTTTTATGATATGTAGGAGTTCCGTGTCCGATAATTCCGCTCCCGCCGTAAGACGTTCCTATGGAAAAATTTTCAAGCAGCACTCCGCTTATCTGTGCAATGAATGAATTTTCCGGGGTAATTGTCATACTTATCTCGTAAGTACCTTTTTCCGGGATATAGGAATTTGGCATATCTACAAGGTATCCAGCATTAATGATGAACAGAATTAACATAAACTTTGCCTCCCTCATTAACTGATTTTTCTATCATTTCCAAATATTTTACTACACGGGTTGCAGACTTGCCATTTGTTTTCGGCTCTTTTTTATTTTTAACACAATCAATAAAATGTTTTATTTCTTCTTTAAGAGGTTCCGCGTTTGATATGATTGGCACTGCTATTTCTCCTGTTCTATATGAAAGTTGAAATTCTCCAAAACTCGAGTGTTCCAGTTTGTCTATTCCTTTATCGAAAACCTTAACTTTTTCAATTACGCTTGTATCATCAAAAACGACCATTTTTTCGGAACCGACAATTACGGTATTTCGCATTTTCACAGGAGCAAGCCAGGATATTTGTATATTAACAAGAATATCGGAAGGGAATCTAAGATTTATAAAAGCAACGTCAGGTTTATTTTCTATTATTGAACTTTTTCCTATAGCCTGTACAGAAATAGGTTCTTCTTCGAGCCAGCTAAAAATTGTGGATAAATCATGCGCGGCTAAATCCCAAATTACGGACTCATCTTTACGATGAATACCAAGATTTACTCTTGTAGAAGAAATATAATAAATTTTACCGAGCTGGTTTGTTTTTATAAGTTCTTTTATTTTTACTACGGCGGGAGCATATTCAAAAATATGCCCTATCATAAGAACTAATTTATTTTTTTCCGCAAGTTCTGTCAGTTCTATTGCCTTTTTAAGTTTATCAACAAAAGGTTTCTCAACGAAAACAGCCTTCCCACTTTCTAAAGCCCTTTTTACTAAAGCGTAATGAGACCCGACAGGCGTAATAATAAAAACGGCATCTACGCTTTTATCTTTAAATATTTCCTCACTATCCATAATCGGTTTTATTGTAGGACTTTTGGAACTTAGCAAATCAAGTTTTGCTTTATCGGTATCGCAACAATATTTCAAATTACACATAGCGTTATCATATAAGTCTCTTATAATGTTTTTTCCCCAGTAGCCGCAACCAATCACTGCAACATTTAACATTTTATCTCCTCATAGCTATTATATATAATATAATTACCAATTTCTATTTATATTATACTGTTCCTTTTGTTTGTCAATATTTAAAAGGAAAAAAGGGGAGAGGGTTGTATTGTTGGATTTGAGAGGAAAAAGCAGTTATGGCAATACTATTATTATTTAAACATACGGTTCCCACTCATACGGCTGGTCAAAAGCACCTATGTAACATTGCAGGTCGCTTATTTTTTTTACCACTTGCGCGGGATAGCCTACAGCAACTCTATTTTCAGGTATGTTTCTTGTAACACAGCTTCCTGCTCCAATCAACGAATGTTTTCCTACGATAACACCCGGAAGCAAAACACTCCTGCCGCCAATTTTTGCAAAATCTTCTACTTTTGCTCCACCTTTGCATTCTTTGTATTTTGGGCATTTCATCGGATGCGGATCGTCAAGGAAAACCACCCCGGGGCCTACAAACACGTTTTTCCCTATTGTCGTCATCTCAAGAAAACAGTTAGAATGTATTCTTGAGCCTGAATCTATGAAATTTTCATATTCTAAAACTGCATTAGTGCCTATGCTTACGTTATCTTTTATTATGTTGTTTTCACGGATACTTGCGCCCTGTCCCGTTTGAAAATCGTTACCTATTTTATTCCCCGTATATATTACTGTAAAAGCCCTTATGGTTGCATTTTCACCTATATCAAGTTTATACGAATCAATGCTGTTTCTTCCTTTAATTCCAAGTATAACAAAATCCCCGATTACACTATTTTTCCCTATTTTGACTTTTGGGTATATTTTTACGCCTTTACCAATTTTCACACTCATTTTAGTACGCTCCTTTCAAAAACAGCACCGCCGGGATTGTATGAAGAAGTATATACAAATCCAATTTAAGCGACTGGTTTAACGCATAAAAGAAATCCAGCACAACCATCTCGTTAAAGGAAAGAAGGCTTCTTCCGGCAACCTGCCATAATCCTGTCATTCCCGGTTTTGCCATTAATCTGACTTTCTGCCAATCTTCATATAATTCAACTTCGTAAAGGATTGGCGGGCGCGGACCAATTACGCTCATATCTCCCTTTAATACATTTATAAACTGAGGGATTTCATCTATGGATAATCTCCTTAACCATTTACCGATTTTAGTCACGCGCGGGTCATTTACTAATTTATAAACTTTTCCGTGTGCTTTTCCCTGTATGGATTTTTTCATATATTCATAATGAATATCATTATTATTGGAATGTTCCATTGTCCTGAACTTATAGAATAAGAAAGGCTTTCCATTATTACTAATTCTATTTTGCCTGAAAAATACAGGTTCTCTAGAAGTGCTTGCGCTGAATTTTACTATTATGCTTACTATTAATAATAACGGCGATGCCAGTATTAAAACAATCGTTGCTATACATATATCTAACATTCTTTTTAACTTGTAGGTTCCTTTTCTTTGTTTTTTGAATATGAGCCGGTTATCAACCAAAAGTCTTTTGAACATACTTGTCCGCACCCATACGTCCGCAATATCTTTGTATCTCGAGACGATTTCCACCATTTCCCTGGGAGTTGACACTTCAAAATTTATCTTTACTCTTCTGGTATTTGAAGGTATTTCCTTTTTTAATTCTTCTTTGCTATTTATTTCAAATATCATTACTTGTCTTCCGACAGTTATTTAACTACAAAATTTATCAGTTTATTGGGCACCCATATTACTTTAATTATATTTTTATCCTTTAATAATTCTTCTATCTTTATAATGCTTCTTATTTCTTTTTCTGCTTCTTCGTTACTTATATCACGTTTCATCTTTATGTTGTCCCTTACTTTCCCGTTTATTTCTACTATTATGTTTACCATTTCTTCTTTTATTTCTTTGTAAGCGGGCCATTTTGATTTGAATACTGAATCAGGATTACCGATTTTTTGCCACAATTCTTCACTCAAATGTGGAGCAAAAGGCGATAAGAGTTGTATTAAAATTCTTATTCCATAAGGCAACCATTTATCTTCTTTGTTTTTATACAACTCATTAACAAGCGTCATAAGTTCCGAAACAGCCGTATTATGTCCATAATTTTCTATGTCTTCGCCTACTTTTTTGATGGAGAAATTTATTCTACGGTACAATGGAGTTTCGTTTTCCGGGATATCGTTTGACAACGGAATTTTTTCTTCTACTAATTTATATATTCTTTCCAGAAATCTGCTTACTCCTTTAACCCCTTCCATGCTCCACGCAGCGCTTTGATTGGGCGGGCCTAAAAACAATATGGTTACTCTCCCGGCATCCGCGCCCCAATCTTCTACAAACGGTCTTACGGCTACCGCATTACCCTTTGATTTTGACATTACCATCCCTTTTTCGTCCGTTATCATGCCCTGTGTAAACATCCTTTTACAGGGTTCGTCAAAAGGCAAATATCCTAAATCATAAAGAACTTTATTCATAAATCTGAAAAATATTAAATGCCCGCAAGCGTGTTCTATCCCGCCTATATATTCATCTATCGGCAACCATTCTTTCACTAATTCTTTATTAAACGCTTCTTTTTCATTTTGTGAGTCTATGTATCTTGCCCAATACCAGGATGAATCAACAAAAGTATCCATTGTATCCGTATCCCTGGAAGCATTTCCTTTACATACCGGGCACTTCGTATTAACAAACTCCGGCACACCGGCTAACGGTGATTTTCCTTTAGGGGTAAAATCTATACACTCAGGCAGCAGGACAGGCAAATCTTTTTCCGGGACGGGAACTACTCCACATTTTTCACAATGAATCATCGGTATGGGAGCACCCCAGTACCTTTGTCTTGATATCAACCAGTCTTTTATTTTATAATTCGTTTTTTTTCTTCCTATTCCTTTTTCCTCTGATAATTTAATTATACGAATAATCCCTTCTTTTGAATTCATTCCGTCAAACGTTCCGGAATTCATCATAATGCCTTCGCCGGTAAATATTTTCGCCGCCATAGCGGGATGTTCCATTTCTTCCGTAACTTCAATTGGTTTTATTACATTTTTTATTGGCAATGATTTTGAAATCGCAAATTCGTAATCCCTTTCATCGTGAGCAGGAACTCCCATTATTACGCCCGTTCCATAGCCGCCGAGTATATAATCCGCAATCCATATCGGGACTTTTTCTCCGGTTAAAGGATTGATTCCATATTCCCCGGTAAACACGCCTGATTTGGTTTTCTGGGCACGTTCGATTTCGGACGTTCTTAATGAATTTTCTATATACCTCTGTAATTCTTTAGTTTTAGCCAATTTTTTTGCCAGTTCAGATTCCGGGGCAGCAGCTAAAAATGTTACTCCATAAATCGTGTCCGGTCTTGTAGTGAAAACCGGAATTTTTTCATTTTGCCATTGGAAATCTATTTCTAATCCCTCGCTTTTACCTATCCAGTATCTTTGTAACGTTCTTACTTCTTCTGACCATTGTGACAGCGTATCTATTCCCTTAAGTAATCTTTCGGCATATTCCGTGATTTTAAAAAACCACTGGGTCAGTTCTTTTTTAGTTACTTCTTTTTTGCATCTCCAGCACAAACCATTTACAACTTGTTCGTTTGCGAGAGTTGTCTGGCATTGCGGGCACCAATTTACATAAGATGCTTTTCTGTAAGCAAGTCCTTTTTCATATAATTTTATAAAAATCCATTGTGTCCATCTATAATAATCCGGTTCACAGGTACAAACTTCTCTATACCAATCATACGATATTCCCATAAGATTTATAGTCTCTTTGGATTGGCTTATATTATTCATTGTCCAGTCTCGCGGAGCCAACTGTTTTTTTATGGCCGCTTCTTCGGCAGGCAAACCAAAAGCGTCCCAGCCAAACGGGTGTAAAACTTTATATCCCTGCATTCGTCTATACCTGGCAATTGTATCGCCCAAAACATAATTTCTGAAATGTCCCATATGAAGATCGCCTGAAGGATAAGCAAACATCTCAAGAACATAATACTTGGGTTGTTTACTCTGATTATCCGGACAGCTTGTTTCGCTTTTCCAGATTTGCTGCCATTTTTTCTCTATTTCTCTAAAATTATACATATTTTCCTTTCTATCTATTTAAGGATTAGAACGATACAAGCGGTCTGATATTAAAATAGGCTACCGTTGTTGTTCCTTTATCTACATATACTCTACGTTCTGTCCATAAACTTCCTAATGCTCCAACTCTTACCCAATATGTTCCGGGTTGTAAATATATTGTACAGCTTCCCGTTTCCCGGGATGTATGTAATGCGGCTATTGTTTTCCCGGGAAAAGATACTACTGCATATACAGGCGCTCCGGTTCCGGCATTATTGACCGTCACGGTTAAAGTCCCCATATCAGGTCTTAATATATGCCTTGTCAATAAAGAATTTACGCTTCCACCACAAGCAAATCTCGGGTATAAATTGGGTGCACCTTTTAGTCTGTGTTCTAACTTTGCGACAGCAAAACCCATTTGCCAGAACTCCGATTTCAATTTTATTCCTACATTAAAATCTCTTCCGTCAAAATCCATTACTCCAAAAACAGGTTCACTTAGCAATACTTCTCCTCCCCAAAATATACCTATTGCATTGTTATTTTTTGTATCCGAATATAAATCCGAGTTAAACATATATGACCGTGAGCCATATCCTACGAAATCTCCACGTCCTATTCCTAAAGTATAAATTCCGTACGGACCAAAATCTTTTGTTAAGACCGTAAACCAGGAGAATCTTTCACTATTCCTCTGCTCGTAAGTTTGATCGTCTTTCCAGCCAATACCCGGGCCTATACTTACGGGACTTGCAAATTCATGTTTTGTTAAATACGTGCTTCCTATGCCTATTGCAGGCAAATATGGGCCTTCGGTCAATACTATACCCTCTATATCCAACACCTGTAATTTTGCCGTATATATTGATAACCCCAGTTGTACTCTGTCAAACACTTGCAACCTTAAATAACTATTATAATCCTGTGGATATGGGTCTTTCGAGGTAGTAAACGACATATTTATTCCGGCGCTAAAAGTTGCCAAGCCCAAATATGCCGTAGGTATATCTATTAAATGTGATTCGCTGTTAAATTCTCCTCTGCAGGGATAAGTTACAAAAATTATTAAAATTATTATTATCCGGGGAATTTTTTTAATTAATAAACTATCGCCGCCGGGGCGGGATGTTCCATATATTTTGTTTGCTTTCATTCATTCTATTAGCTTTTTGCCGTGTAATATTTATAATAATACGGATACCTATAATATACTGATTGTCTTACTCTATTAGGAATTACGCCTAAGAACGATGCTCCTGTTGATTTAAAAGAAGATACCATTTGTGACAATGCGGCTTTTTGAGTTTTTCCTAATTCTATAACAACGATAACTCCATCGGCTATTGTTCCCAACAAAAAACCATCTGCACAACTAACCAATGGTGGCGAGTCTATTATAACAATATCATATCTTTCTTTTAAGCCGGCCACTAACGTTCTCATTCTTTCCGAATCTATTAATTCTCCGGGATTTGGGGGTATATGTCCCGCAGGTATTATACTTAAATTTTCTTCGTGTGTACCCTGTATTATTTCTTTTTCTTCTACTTCACCCACCAAATAATTTGATAACCCTATTTTGGAATGTATTTTAAAAACTTTATGCAAGCTTGGTTTTCTCAAATCTGCTTCTATTATTATAGTTTTTACATCCATTTTTGCATATATTATACCTATATTTGAACTTACCGTTGTTTTTCCTTCCCCGGCATTACAACTTGAAATTACTACGCTTCTTAATTTTGTTCCAGCCTTTGAAAACTTCAAATTTACTCTTAGTTTATTATATGCTTCTGCAAGTGGAGATATAGAATCTTTCACTATTGGGCTTGAGGAAAAAGGGACCGCACCTATTATTGGTATTTTTGCTCTTTCTACATCTTCTATCTCTTTTATTGACGGGTCCAAATATTCCTTCACAAATAACCCGGCTACCGCAAGTCCAAATCCAAATATCAATCCCAGCAACATATTCATTTTGGGATTTGGTGTTTCAGGTATTACCGGCGGGGTAGCATATTCTACTATTACTACATTTCCTATTTCCCCTACTTCCGCCAATTTAGCTTCCTCGTATCTATCAACTAATTTTTCATATATCGCTCCATTAAACTTATATATCCTTTCCAGCGCTGCAATTTCATATTCTTTACTTGGGAATTTTTTTACATCATCACCTACTTTATTTATTCTCTCATCCAATGCTTCTTTTTCGGCTTCCAAAATAAAAATGTTTGACCTTATATCCAATATTTTTTTTGACAATTCCTGTGGATATAAAAGCGGGTCAATCATTAGAATCTCTTCTTCTGAACGCGTTTGTACTTTATTCACTAATGCGCTTTTTAATTCATCTAACCTTGTTTCCAACGCTTTTAATTTAGGATTTCCTTTTTCTAGTCCGGCTAACACATAAGAAGAATATTCGCTTTCCAATCTCACCAATTGGCTTCTTAGGCTTGTTATAGATGGGTTATCTACTTTTACTATATAATTTGCCAACTTATCATTTTCTTCTTTTAACTTTTCTTCCGTATATTTTAATTCTTTCTTCCTTGTTTCTATTTCTGCAACTAATTCCGAATTTTTGTCTTTTAATTTAAGAACTTGTTCTTGCAAAACCGACCCGCCGGCTGAAATTGATACAAGTTTTTCGTTTTCTTTAAATATTCTTAAGCTATCTTCAGCTTCTTTTAATTTTTGCACTGCCGCCGGCATTTCTGCTTCTATGAACTTTCTTGTTTCTGTTATTTTTGCTCTTGCTATTTCTACGGAATAATTCTTAAATGTTTCCGCAATACTATTAGCCATACCTGCCACTTCTGCCGGAGTATACGAATGTACGACTATCTGGATTATATCAGATTCTCTCAGCGGTGTAACCATAGTTCTTTGAAGCAAGATGTCCGGCGCTGTGTTCCCCTGAAGAAAAGCAAAGTTCATTTTTTGGTTCCTCATTGCGGAGGCTACTTTTTCCATAAATCCACGAGACCGCAATATCTCACAGTTTGTATCTATTCCAAATGCTTCTTCAAGAATTTGACTTTCTCCAAGTAGTGTTGATGTCCTTTTTATTAATACTTTTGTTGTACCTACATATATCTTTGTAGTTATTATTGTTTTAAAATATGTAAGCGCCACTATTCCCAGAAAAATCCCAATAAATACCCACTTTTGTCGTAAAAATACCCTTAAATATTTTCTTAAATCTATTTCTGAATGCATTTGTTTATTGTCTATCTGTTACTTCGGGATAGTCGGTTACTTGTTTTTTAGCAAATTGTACAGCTGGTAATATACACCTATCGTTATTGTCGCTTCAGTTATAAATTTTGCTACTTCCTGCACTTTATACCATGGAGTTCCATCTACTTTAACCATATCTCCCGGTTTTAGAAATGGTATTTTTGCCCTGTTTCCTGTCTTAAAGTATCCCTTCATATTCACATTTATTACTTCGGGACGCGGGAAAGAGCGCATTATTTTTATATTTGATAAGTTCGCATTTTTCGTCGGGCCACCCGCTAACGATATCAAAGTTGCCATATCTACATCTTCTGTTATAGAATAGAGCCCGGGCATACCTATTTCTCCCCATATCGAGACCTTAAGCTGTAAATCTCCTTCTTCACCAACATACAAATAATACTTTGCTGCGGGAGATTCCACCTGCCCCACTACAGATGAACTTTTAGGGACTTGTAATAACAAGAAATATAATAATACCATTGTTTGAAATTATAAGCAGAGTATTGCTATTGTCAATATATTTTTCTTTATTATGCAGGTCAATAAACTTACATCTTTTCGGGACTATCTATACCCAAAAGAGCCAACCCTCTTTTAATAATATATCTCACAATATCTATTAACGCCAATCTGCTATTTCTTAACTCCTCGGTTTCGGCTTTTAATATGGACACGTTTGCATACAATCGGTTAAAACTTTGTGCAAAGTCAAACAAATAATTAGCAATCCGATGCGGCTCATAATTTTCTAATGCCTGGTTAATAACTTCCGGAAAATGAGAGATTCTTTTTATAATATCAACCTCTTCCTTCTCAACCAATAATTCAGGTTTTAAGTTAAGCTTTGTAGCGCCGTCAAAATCCGCCTTCCTGAGTATTGATTTTACTCTGGTGTAAACATATTGAATATAAGGAGCGCTGTCCCCGTCAAGACTTAACATCTTATTCCAGTCAAAAACTACATCCTTTACCCTATCCTGGGAAAGGTCAACGTATTTAATCGCTCCAATGCCAACTATCCTCGCTACCGTTTCTTTTTCCTGTTCCGTCAAATCTCTTTCTGCAATAATGTCTTTTGCCCTTTGAATAGCTTCGTTTAGAACATCCTCAAGGAATATAACCCTGCCTTCACGAGTACTCATCTTGCCGTCAGCCATCCTTATTAATCCAAACCATATATGAACGCATTTTACATTATATCCCAGAAGCTCAGAAGCCTTGAAACACTGCTGGAAATGCAATTTTTGCTCAGCTCCAACCACATAAATAACCCGCTCGGGATTCCATTTTTCCATTCTGTGCTTGATAGCGGCTAATTCTCTTGTTGCATATAAACTCGTTCCGTCACTTTTTTGAAGTAATAACGGTTGCCTGATACCATAATTATCAAGTTTTATCAAAACTAACTTGTTTTTCTGGGGGAAATTTTCTTCCAACTGTTCCGGCGGTGTAATTTCTTCCCATTCTGCTACTTTTTTATCAAGAGCTTCGGTGACTATTCCCTTGAGCATATCATTATAAAAACTTTCCCCTATAATATCATCAAATTTCACTCCTAAAATCTTATATATTCTTTCAAACTCTTTCAGACTGACATCTTTGAACCACTCCCATACTTTTGTCGCTTCTTCGTCTTTTTCTTCCAATTTTTTGAACCATTTACGGGCTTCGTTTTCTATTTCAGGAGTACTTTCTGCTTCTTTATGAAATCTTACGTATAGCTCTAACAAAGCTTTTATAGGTGATGCTTCGATATCCTCTTTGTTCCCCCATTGTTTATAAGCATAAATCAGTTTCCCAAATTGGGTTCCCCAATCTCCAATATGATTTTCAGCTATCACTTTATATCCGGCAAAGCGAAAAATATTACAAAGCGCCTGCCCGAGTACCGTAGTACGTAAATGTCCAATCGAAAAAGGTTTGGCAATATTAGGAGATGAATAATCAATGACTACTGTTTTATCCTTTCCTATCTCCGAAACACCATACTCTTCAGCAAATGACAAATAGTCATTAAAAACTTGTTTGTTAATTTTTTCCCTATCGAATACAAAATTTACGTATCCTTTTTCTGCTGTTATCTTGCTGAATAAAGTCCCGGCACAATCAGATTTGTTTGCAACCTCTTCCGCTAACTTCATAGGATTTTGTTTCAATTCTTTAGCAACGCCAAAAAGCGGAATAGACAAATCTGCTTCTATTTCCACAGGGGGATAAAAAACCTGAAGCTTATTTATGTCTATATCAGGAAACGCCTTTATTAATATTTCCTGTGCCTGTTCTTGAGCTACGCTTAACGCATATTTTTCCATTATTATTTGTTATAGCAAGCCCTTTCTGCCTCTGGCAGATTAGGGATTGTTATCCTGAGCGAAAGCGAATGGACAATCTATACCTACACAAATACTTATGCCATATTTCCCGATTGTCAACATTTCAGGGAAAAAACTTGTTTTTTTATACTTTATGCATAATAAAATACGTTGCATCTTAAACAAATTTATAAATCTTTCAAAGCTGCCCATAAATTAAAGTTGACAAATATACGCTTATAAATTAGGTAATAAGTTAGTCAAATAGTCAAAAACGGGCCTGTAGCTCATTCGGTTAGAGCACTCGGTTGATAACCGAGAGGTGAGTGGTTCGATTCCACTCAGGCCCAGTTTTTTTAGCCTTCCATAAAACGCCAAATAAAAATCCTTGACATATAAAACCTTAATATATACCTTTAACGTAGGCTCGAATTTATAAGATTTGAGTACAAGGGGGAAAAATGAAAAGACCGGTTGTCGCAACAGTTACTCTTTATATAGGGCTCTTGTTTATGTTATTTGGTATCGTAAGCTACATATTCGGTTTTCAATCTTTACTAAAAGCTAAGCCTTCCAGCTTTTTTCAAATCGCCGATTCATGGTTTATTATTACTATAATAGCTTATCTACACGAAATCTATAAAAAATAAATCTGATTGCTTTATTTTTAAGAATCAATCAGATTACCGAATAAGCATTGTCTAAAAAAGTTCTTGTAATTGCCTATTACTTTCCGCCTATGGGAATGGGTGGAGTACGTAGGATTGTTAGTTTCTGCAAATACCTCCCGCAAAAAAACTGGTCGCCGATTGTCCTCAGTGTTAAAAACATTAAGTATTTTATAAATGACAATTCTTTTTTAAGGGAAATTAACTATCCGGTTTTTCGTACGGAATCAGCAGACCCACTAAGGTTATTAAAATCCTTTCGATTAAAAACAAGCCCAAAAAACGTATCTTCTTCGTTTCATAAATTAAGTTCTTTTATGTTTATACCCGATAATAAAATCGGGTGGTTCCCTTATGCATTAAAATCAGGATTAAATCTTATAAAAAAGCACAAACCCGATATCATATTTGCATCTGCGCCTCCTTACACTTCTCTTCTTATAGGATATTATTTGAAAAAAATTACAAAACTGCCTCTTGTAGTTGAGTTCAGAGATCCATGGCCATATTCTCCTTACCCGACATTCCTGCATAGAAAAATAAATGAATCCTTAAAAACAAAAGTTTTAAAATCTGCAGATGCCGTAATAACCATAAATAAAGTTATTTCCGAAAGTTTGCCGCCAAATACGATTATAATTCCTCCCGGCTATGCTCCTGAAGACTTTACAAGCAAACATACAAATACTCCTTCAAGCAAACATAAATTTACAATAACTTATACAGGTTCTTTTTTTCATCCACGAACACCGGAACATTTTTTTAAAGCGCTCTCCGAATTAATAATCGAGAATCCTTCTTTATACGAAAATATTAAATTAGAGTTAATCGGATTACATTCAATGCAAGAACAAGAAACCATAAAAAAACTGCATCTCGAAAACACAGTTGAAATTATTCCTTATTTACCTCATAACGAATGCATACAGAAACTTATCAATTCGGATTTGCTGTGGATAATGATTGATGAAGTTGAAAACACAGCTTCTACGGGGAAAATCGGCGAATACCTTGGAGCAGGCAAACCTATTTTAGCTACCGTTCCGAAAGGTCCCTGCGCAGACATTATCAACGAAACACAAACAGGGATAGTCGTCCCGCCGCGTGATATAAAAGCAATCAAAAAAGCAATTTATGATTTCTACTTGAAATATAAATCCAATTCCCGTCAAACAGGCAAAACCGAATCGTATAGCTGGCAAAATCTTACATCTAAATTAACGGATATTTTTGATTCTTTAATTTAAAAACTTATGAAAATTTTTCCCGATTGCATACCTTGTTTACTTAAACAAACCTTAACCACATTACAATTTGCAACGGACGATACTGATTTACATATACAGGGATTAAAAGAAATTGTTAGAATTATGCCTTCTTTAATAGAATTACCAACGCCAACACACATTGGAAGGGTAATACACAATTTATCCAAAGTCATAGCCTGTAACCCTGACCCCTATAAAAAAGTAAAAACAGAACATACGGAAACTGCTTTAAAACTTTATCCTCAATTAATTTCAAAACTTAAATCTTCCCCACAAAAACCATTATTAACTGCCTTAAAAATAGCCGCCGCAGGCAATACAATAGATTTTGCAAGAGGCAAAGATTTTGACCTTTCGAAAGAACTTGAACTTACTCTTAATAAAGAATTCAAATTATGCGATTATGATAAATTTATAAACGACTTGAAGAAAGCAGATAAAATCTTATACATAGGAGACAATGCCGGCGAAACTGTTTTTGATAAAGTATTAATTGAAGAAATTAATACTTATCGCAAAGATAAAAACGTTTTCTATGCCGTAAGGGGAGTCCCCGTAATCAACGATGCCACTTATGAAGATGCTCTTGCATCGGGCATATCCGACGTTGCAGAAATAGTAGATTCGGGCACGGATGCCCCGGCCGCATTACTTGAATATTGCACTCCCGCTTTTCATAAATTGTTTAATCGGTCTTCGCTTATAATAAGCAAGGGACAGGGAAATTATGAAGGATTATCCGAAAGTAATGCGCCTATATATTTCTTATTTAAAGTTAAATGCCCTGCTATTGAAAAATCCATCAACGCAACCCTCGGCGATTTGCTGTTTCTAGCAAACCCCTTATCCGTTTAACTAAACGCCAACTTGTTGTGTCGACGCTTCCTCCTGCCTGCCCACTGTTTTCTTTAGCGGGCAAGGACAAAGATGTTATAAAAAATTAACAGAAAAAAACTGAACAGAGAATGGAAAAATTTGGGCGCAGATTAATCCATCTAAGACAGATAACAAAAAGATTTTACCACGAAAGCAAAAGAAAAAAGGAAGAAGAACACGAAAAAGAACGGAATTTTCACCGTCCCGCCTAAGCGGGGTCTTTGACTTCCGCGGGAATGACAAACTGCCGGGTAGATGAGAGCCTCTGCCCTCATCGGTTGGAGCGGAGGCTCCAACCTACCCTGTTGAATTTATTTCGGGTTTTTGCCCCTAACTACTTTAGGGATAACAATCCCTCCGGTAAAAGATTCCGGACAATAATTCCTAATTGACATAAGGGCTTGTAAGTAATCCAGCATAACTGGAAAGGACTTGCCGTGAGACCGAGGAAAAGTTTTTTATTTTTATCTCTTAGGTTCTTATCAAGCCCTTTCCAGCTATGCTGGATTAGGGATTGCTATCCCGCAACGCGGGGCTTACAATTACTGTTTATTTAGTAGTGTCTGTTTTAACGGCACAGCCAGGACACATTAATCTCATTTTGCATCTGATACAACTTTTTGTTCGACTAATTCCGCCGCTGTAAAACGAAATCAAAAAGAGAAGAACCAGAACGATTATCTTGGGTAGTGAGAATTTAAGAAAGAGGGAAACGATAAGCAGGATAACGGGAATTACGGTTAAAAGTCCATAAGTCATAGGGGCAAGTTTTATCCCGACACTCGTGCTGAATTTTTCCATATCTCCTTTTTTAAAAAACAAAGCAGAGAGTTTCCCCCATCCTGAAGGACACCATTTTCCGTAATAATAACAATTTGTGCAGACTATTTTTCGTAATACAACGTATACCATTAGAAGGGCAAACGTAAGGTAAATCCATCCGATTAAAGGGTGGACAAACCGGCAAGCGATTGTCCCCAGAGCAAGCCATAACAACATCATAAAATTCCCAAAAATTATGGTTATTTTGGGATGTTCTTCTAATCCCTGTTCATAGATTTTCATTTGCCTCCTCCTTTTGGTAGATGATTTGATTTATTTTATCTTCTCTAATATTTGTTCTATATCTTTGCTGCAATCATAGATATACATATTTTTTTCTCCTAATATATAATTTGTAATGTTAGTAAGAATGGCTATTCTTTTACCATCAGGAGAAATGGCATACGTTAGATTAAAATTCCTTTCCTTTGAATTGAACAATGAAAAAGTATCTTTTTTTTGTGTTTTTATATTATAAAATATTATACCTTCAATGTGTTGTGCTGATGTTTCAGGATAAACTAAAACTTCAGGATGCTGATTGGATAAATATGTTGTAGGCATGAAATAGGGACGTATAATATTTTGTACACTATTATCCCCTATAGGAGTGTATGGGGAACACTTAAAATCAGAAATAAGCACTTTAAAGTTTTTATTTAAAGTATCTACAGAGCAGAGTATTTGAGTGTCAGAAATAGAATTTACGATAAATATTTTTGAATCATCGTTAGAAAATCCCATATTATTTCCTGTGGGTAACTTTATCAAGGAATCGAGATCATACATATTTGTTAGAAAAGCAGAATCGGTTATGATATCCAAATAAGTATCTCCTGTTATTATACCTTCCCTGCAATCATTGCCCACTGAATCACGTTTTAACACATATTTTCCATTTTCAAAAGACAATTTGTTGCCTTTAGCGTTGAATTTGAGATTCCAATAAAGTGTATTCTCTTCCCATAATTTTTTTATAAAAGAATTATGTTTAATATCTTTCATAAACACTGTACATACTGGTTTTTTAAGAAAATTGCTAACATATGTTTCATTGTACCAATTTTTCTTATCATTCCATACTTCTTCTTTATCAACAAATATTGAAGGACCTAATCCATAAAACATAATGTTGGCAGGTATATTTATAGTAGAGTATATGAGTTTTTCCCCATCTGGAGAAATCGTATAATCTATTATTGTAGAAGAACTACAAGGGACTGAAATAAGTATATTTTTCTCCCCCGTTTTCAAATTATATTTAATTATAGAACTATTTCCCTCCGATTCAATAATCTCTGATGCTTGACGTGTTTGATAAGAGGTCATTGTATCCTCTTTTAATCTTAAAAGATATGATAGCGAATCATTTGTATATTCAACAAAGTATGTGATATCCTCGCTTAACCATTTTGGAATAGAATAAAATATAGGAATAAATCCCCCATAAGGCGTAACTTTATATTCTTTACTTTTGGCAATAATAGAATTTTCTTTTATACACTTTTGAATTTTTTGTTCATAACTTAATTCTGGTTGAAATACACTGCAAGATAAACTTAGAAAAGTTAAAACCAATAGAGGAAATATATTTTTTATCATTTATTTTCTTTCACATAATAATAAAACTTCTCTATTTCTTTTGTAACTTTATCCCAGGAGTATTTGAGTGCGGTTTGTTGTCCGTTAGTCACTAAGCGGTTATAAAGTTCGGGCTCTTTATAGAGTTTTATTATTGTGTCGGCGATTACAACCGGATTTTTAGGTTCAAACAATAACCCGTCTTCCCCATCTTTTACAACCTGTGAATACCCTTCAATGTTGCTTGCAATTACGCAGGCGCCTGCCGACATTCCTTCCAACAAAACTATCCCGAAACTTTCCCTGTCCGTTGCCGGGGAACAAAAAATATGGCAGCTTGCATAGTAACTTGGCAGAAGCGCAGGTTCTACAAAACCCACAAAATTAATCCCTTCCATATTGTTTTTTATTACGGTGTCATTAAGCCAGCCCTTGCCCACAACAATCAGTCGGGCGGATTTTATTTCTTTCCGAACAAGCTGGAAAGCAGAGATTAAATAGTCAAGTCCTTTGCGCGGCTCAAACCTGCCAACGAATAAAATATTAAAAAAGTTGCCCTTATTCAATTCGGGAATTGGTTTTACCACGGAAGAAAATTTCGTAGTATCCACACCGTTAGGAATGATTGTAATGTTTGGTATAGCAGAAACCGTCTTTGTGGTCTGGCTTTGTTTCATTGTTCTGAGCGCTACTTCGGAGACTGCAATCATTCCGTCGAGTCTTTTTGTATATGGTTCGACGACTGCAGCCGCATATTTGTGCCAGCTTAGTTTTGGAGAGGCGGAATGGAAAGTTGCAATATTTACCGCGCGGGAATGTTTTATTGCAAACATCCCGATAAATGAGTTGGGACAATGAATATGTAGAACGTCAAAGTTGTTTTCTTTTATAATGGAACGGGCTTGTTTTTCCAGATCCAACGCCATCGGTATTATGCCGACGGATTTGTTTATGTAGAAACGCTGTGCCCTCCCGATACGGATGACATTTATTGATTTGTCGTATTCTCCGGTAAAAGATGAGTTTAACCAATCGTAGTTTGTAGTTAGTATTGATACGTTATGTCCGAGTTTTACCAACTCGCAGGCAGAGTGATGAACGTGTTCGGATACTCCGCCCGGGTAAGGATAATAAAGGTCAGAAACAATACAGATTTTCATTTTATTTACCAAAGGCAACGGAAATTTTCACCGCAGAGACGCAGAGTTCGCAGAGGAAAAAAGAATAGAGATAATAAAAAACAACAGATTAAAACCATAGAGAGTACAGAGAGAAGAACAAAGAGTTTGCTCTGCCCAAGGTTGGCAAACAGGAAAATGTAACCTTTGGTTGCATTAATAGTTTCCATATTTAGGCTTTGTGTTAAGTTTAGGAAATAAACAACAGTATTAAAGATTTGTAAAGTGTTTTTTTTGTTCGGGGCATAAAAAAACGAGACAGATAGAGAACAGAAAAAACCTACCACGAAAGTACGAAAACACAAAAACACGAAAGCCCAGAAACAAATAAGGATTAACCACAGAGAACACAGAGAAGAAAAAATATAGAGTTGAGAAATAACAGATTAAAACCATAAAGAACACAGAGAGAAGAACAGAGAGCACAGAGAACTAATTTTCTCTCTGACACATCTATAATTTTTCCTCTGTGTGCTCTATGTTTTTATCTCCATGAATTTGTTGTTTGTATTCTTACACCCCTAAGTATATTTTGTTCTCCGTGACCTCTGTGGTTGCATTATTAGTACTCATATTTTAAGTTTTGATAGGGGGACATAAAATGTTTTTTATAGCAAACTGTAAAAAGTTGACAATGAAATTAAAGCATTATATTATATTTTCTAATGAAATCAAGAAGGGTAATTAGTTCAAGATATCTCATCGTTGTAACCATAATTTTTGCCCTGCTTATGGGAATAACAGGGACAGTCGTTATCAAACGAACAAGCTCCAGTATGTTGAAAGCGATTGAACAGGAAGGGGTAGTTCTAACGGAAGGGCTGATTCTAAGCAGTCAAAACATCCTTAAAGCCGGTACCGTAATTGAACCTCTTTTCCGCCAGAAACTTCTTGATATTGCAAGGTTTATATCAAAGGATTCTAAAATCCCGTCTATGGAAAAACTCGCTACCCTGTCCGCGGAATATAACTTATCCCGTATAGACATATTTGACCTGCAGGGAAAATTATTAAAAAGTTCTCTGCCTTATCCCGTAGATAAAAAAATAGATTCTATCTTGCAACCGCTTTTAGACGGGACGGAAAGCGAGACTCCAATTGACGCGATTGACAACAACTTCGGCGTTGCATTGAGAGCGGATAAAAGAATTATTACCTGTTACATAGACGCATCGTATATAAATGATTTCCGCAAAGAAACCGGTATCGGGGCGCTTATCCAGAAAATGAGCAAAGAAAAAGGCATACGATATATCGTGCTCCAGGATGATGACGGCATCGTATTTGCTTCGGACAATATCAGTAGTATGAACAAAATTGATACGGATACTTTTCTTGTTAACGTCGTTGAAAAGAATATCACGGCAAGCAGAATTTATACTTTAAGAAATCATAAAGTATTGGAAGTCGTAAAACCTTTTATTATAGATGGAGTGTCTTTCGGGGTATTCAGAGTGGGGCTTTCGCTTTCACAGTATAACCAGATAGCGGAAGAAAACAAGAAACACATAATATTGCTCATCGCCGTAATTTTTTTATTAGGCGCCATTGTAATGAACCTGATTGGATTGACCCAGCATTATACGACACTTGATAAATCTTACAGTGAGATACAAAGTCTTACGGGAAGCATTCTTGAGAGCATAGGTAATGCAGTCGTTGCAGTGGACAGTAAGAAAAAGATAACCGTATTCAACCAGAGCGCGGAGAAG
>JAQTXJ010000104.1 GCA_028688815.1 bacterium
CGGAAAAAAATAGCGGTGCAAAGTTTTTTCTCAATTATACCCATTCATCCGAGAAAAATATTCTGATTTATTCTTATGGTGAAGGTTCTATCTTAACGGATTTTATACTCAAACTCGAGACAAAAAAAATATTAAGATATCACGGAGTAACTTCTCCAAAATTTTTTATGGAAAACTCGAAATCATTGCTTGCTACAATAGGCGGGAATATAGAAACCCGTCTGCTTATACCCAAAGTAAGCCTTGCATTTGCTATGTCCGGATACACAAAAATGGAATTAAAGGAATTCGGATTTCAGAATGTAGAGGTTCTTCCAATATTTATTGATTTTGACAAATATGATAGAGCCCCCGTTAAACATCCAAACTTAAAAACATCCGATAAGGATATAAATCTACTCTTTGTAGGAAGAGTTGTTCCTAATAAAAAATTTGAAGATATCATAAAAACTTTCTATTATTATAAAAAAATAAACCCCCGTTCTAATCTGTTTTTGGTAGGCGAAACCTTTAGTTGCCCGAAATATGTAAGTTTCCTGAAAGATTTAATTAAGAAACTTAAGCTTAATAATGTATATCTTACGGGAGCTATAAGTTTTGATGAACTGGTAAATTTCTATAGACTTGCAAATGTGTTTTTATGTATGAGTGAACACGAGGGATTTTGTGTCCCGTTGTTGGAAGGAATGTATTTTAACTTGCCGGTCGTTGCATATAATTCAACTGCAATTCCACATACACTCGGAAATGCAGGAGTCCTGATAAATAAGAAAAATTATGCGGAAGTTGCCGAACTTATAAATATAATTGTGACAGATAAAAAATTAAATTCACAAATCATAGCAAAACAAAAAGAAAGATTGCAAGAATTTACTATAGAAAAAAATCAAAGTAAACTTGCAAAGTATATTGAAACTGTAAAATAAACCCAGACCTTGCCTGATTTTAACGAAAATGAAAATAGCCCTTGTTCATAATTTACCCGCAGGAGGAGCAAAAGTAGTTTTAAACGAATGGGTTAAACGACTTAGTAAAAATCACCTGATTGATGAATATTGTTTGTCCACATCAGAAACGTCTTTTTATGACACCCGAAAACTTGTAAATTCTTTTCATATCTTCAAGTATAAGAAATTAATTAGATTCCCGCCCGAAAACAAACTCCAATACCTAAACTTTATTTTTCAATTTATTGATATTTTCAGATTGAACAGTGTGTATAAAAATATTGCAAATCATATAAATGCAAAAGATTATGACATAGTACTTGTAACACATGATAGATTTTTACAATCCCCATCCTGTTTGAGATGGTTAGTAAAACCCACTGTTTATTATGTTCATGAGCCACAGGTTTCTTATGAAATAAGAGAAGGAATAGGAAATTATGGAATGATTAATTCTATGTTTAATTTTTTATTCCCAGGATATACAAAATGGGTAGATAGAATTAATACAAAGAATGCCGATTGTGTTTTGGTAAACTCTATAAATACTCAAAAAAATGTTGAAAAACAATACAAAAGAAATGCTACAGTATGTTATCATGGTGTGGATACTACGAATTTTTACCGGACTACAGAGAAAAAAGAGAATCTTATACTTTCAATCGGGGCATTAGACCCTGTAAAAGGACATAATTTTGTAATAGAAGCTATAGCAAAACTGGATAATAAAATACGCCCGGCTCTTAAAATTTTCTACGATAGAGGAAGCGAGAACTATAAAGTTGATTTAATTACGCTTGCAAAAAAACATAACATAGAATTATCCTTTTTTTATCAGGGAAAAATAGATGAACTCCTTTCTTTTTACAATAAAGCGGTAATCGTAGCTTGCGCTCAAATTAATGAACCCTTTGGACTCGTTCCATTAGAGGCAATGAGTTGCGGAACGCCGGTCGTAGCCGTAAACGAAGGCGGTTTTAAAGAAACTATAATAAATGGTAAAACAGGTATATTGGTAGAAAGAGATGTTGATAAGTTTGCAGAAGCAATCAAATATCTTTTGACAAATGAAAAAACAAGAGCAGAATATTCCCAATATTCATATAGTTATATAAGAGATAGGTGGAGCTGGGATATTGCAATAACAAAATTGGAAAGAATATTAGAGAACATAGCAAAAAATCGGTAAAAAATGAATTATTTATTCGTTTTTACACTTATACTTACCATAAATACGCCTATCAAAAAACTTGTAGAGGTGCCTATTACAAGCAAATCTCAAGTATACGAAATAAATAAACTAAAATTAACAATCAAATCCATTACGGATTACGGTATTCAAATAATTGCCGACGATAATGAATTGAAAACTCTCAATAACGCAGGTTTCCGGTATAAAATTATTTTAAATGATTATAGAGAGTCTGCAAAAAACTTGCTTGCTAAAGGGAATTATCATACTTATGCATCGCTTGTTCAGGAACTCGATTCCATAGCAATTAATTATCCACAAATTACAAAACTTGATACTATCGGATACTCTGTGGAAGGAAGACCAATTCTCGGATTGAAAATATCGGACAATGCCGGAACAGAAGAAACAGAACCCGCTATAAGATTTACCGGGTGCCACCACGGGGATGAAGTTATTTCGGCAGAAATAGTTTTATACTTAATTAAACAGCTAACGGATAAATATTCTACGGATTCATATATAAAACAACTTGTAGATAGCCGCCAGATATGGTGTGTTCCTATAGTCAATCCTGACGGGATGTATGGTTATTCAAGATATAATTCCAACGGGATAGATTTAAATCGTGATTATGGATATATGTGGGCTAATGACGGCAACAGCCCGTATCCTTTTTCACAACCCGAACCCCGGGCATTAAAAGCAAATGCAGAAACGCATAATTTTGCAATTAGTTTTGACTATCATTCTGTATATAATGTAGTTAATTGTCTCTGGGATTATACTCCGACAAAACCTACAATGGACACAATTATGCTTAATCTTGCTCAAGAATATTCGGATTCTACGGGATATTCAATAGTTCATGGTTATGACTGGTATCAGGCTTGCGGAAGCTGCCAGGACGCTATGTATGGATGTAATGGAACTATTGGTTATACAATAGAAACTCCGCAAGATGTGGACCCTACCCCTGTTTGTGTGTCAAATGCAAGCGCAATGCTTAAAATGATAGAACGTTCCGGAAATATGGGAATATCAGGGATAATTACGGATTCTGCTACAGGTAACCCTATAAATGCAAGAGTAGAAATAGAAGGAGTTGATTGGAAAATGTACACAAATCCTTCTACCGGGTTTTATCATATAGTTTTATTGCCGGGAACCTATACATTAAAAGTTTCTGCAAACGGATATGCAAACAAAGAAATTACAAGTATAGCAGTAGGGGATTCAACAACCTCTATCAACGTTCCGTTACTTTTTAATAGTAAATATTATGCGGATAGATTGCTAACTATTGAATATACGGGCATTTTAAATAAAACATTGAGTCCTGCAGCTCTTGGCCCGGAAGACAACAAATCTCTTTCTATTGGTACTTCCGGAGAAGTAGTTTTGGATATGACAACTCCTATTAAAGATAGTTTTACCGTGTATGAAGGAACTGACAGTACAGGAAATGAAGGATATCAGGTGTTTGTATCTAATGCATGGCAAAGCGGTTTTGTCAGCCTTGGCTCGGGAACGGGGACTAAGACTTTTAATATCAGTTCAACCGGTTTGTCTGAAGCAAGATATGTAAAAATAGTTGATGATGGGAATGTTAGTAATTATACAACTCCCGGGTTTGATCTCGATGCAATTGAATCATACAGATTGTTTGGAGTTGCAGAAAAAAATGATTACAAACCCAATATAATCCTCTGCTCCAATCCGGTTGTTAACAAATTAGCAGTTAAAATATCTAATTCTAATGAGAAAAATATAACTTTAAAATTATATAATTTAGCAGGGCAAATGTTGATTAAGAATATTATTTCTAACGGGCAGACAAGCTTTTCAGTCTCTACCGACAAAATTCCATCGAATATTTATTTCTTGAAAGTAGAAGGCAAGAACTGGGTGACTACAAAGAAGGTAATTGTTTTACATTAATACCTGCCGAAGGAGTTTACCCTGAGCTTGTCGAAGAAAGACTATTCGTGTTAATTCGCGTGCATTCGCGGATAAAACTCTTTCTGTTCTCTCTGTTTACTCTATTTGTCTCTGTGTTCTCTATATGTTTTTCCGTTATCTGTTACCCTGAAACTTTCTTTCTCTGTGAACGGAGTTTACCCCGCTGTGGCGGGGTGGTTTGATTTTCTGTTTTTCGTGTCTTTCTATATTTCTTTCCTGTTTCGTGGTTATTTATTTTCTGTTCATCTGCGGTTCCATTATTTCCGTTCTCTGTTATTTTTTAACCCTCAAACTTTTCTTTGCGTCTTTGCGACTTTGCGTGAGATTCTCCGTTTTCTCTTTTCTGTTATCTGTCATTTTTTAACCCCAAAACTTTTCTTTCTTTTCTTTGCGACTTTGCGACTTTGCGTGAGATTTTCTGTTCTCTGTTTTCGTGTTTTTTTCTTTTTTCATACTTTCGTGGTTATTTATTTTCTGTTTTTTAAACTCTCTAATTTTCTGTTCATCCGCGTTTATCTGTGTTCATTTGCGGTTCCATTATTTTTGTTATCTGTGGTTTGATTTTCCGTTAGGAAATTTAGTCGTATGAAAGAACCATTATTTCTACTAGTTTGATATTAGCGGTTTTGTGTAAGTCTTTTAAGTAACAAAACCCCCAACCATAAAGCATTTACAGAATTTGATATGGAACTTGCCCATGGAATTCCCGTAAATCCTATAATTCTCACGAGAATAAGAGCAAATATTATATTAACCCCGACAGTAACAAAACTTGCAACCATAGGAGTTTTAGTCTCTTTCAATGCATAAAATCCCGTAGCAAGAATCCTTGCTAATATAAGACCGGGTATTCCTATAGCGTATGCCTGTAAAGCTTTTGCCGTATTTATGGTATCTATTGGAGTAAATTTCCCGTGTTGATACAGGAGTTTGCATACAGGATGAGCCAAGACCCAGATTAAAACCGTTGATACAATACTGCACAGAACTCCATACGTAAAAGTAGTTCGCATTGTTTTTGTAAATTCTTTCCTGTGTTCCCCGGAAAGGTCTTTTGCAGCAGATGGTAAAGCAACATTGGCAAGCGCAACTCCCAGAACTCCAACGGGAACCCACATTATTCTGAAAGCGTATTCAAGCCATGCGATTACTCCATCCTGAAGGAAAGAGGCAATAAGAGTGTTTATTATCGTATTAATTTTCATTGCGCTGTATCCAATTGCAATAGGCATCATAAGGAGAAGAACTTTTTTCACTTCGGGCGTAAACTTAAATTTTGGGCGCACGAGATACCCTTCTTTGCGTAATTGCGGGAACTGGGAAATAAGTTGTAAAGCGCCTCCGATAAGTGCGCCAATAGCTATTGATGTAATTCCGAATTGAGGTGCAAGAGCAACTCCAATTCCAATAATGGCAACGTCAAACCAACAAGATGCTATTCCTGTAGTAAAAAAATGATTAAAAAAGTTTAAAACGCCCATTACAAGGGCAGAAACCGTAATGAATATAAGAAATGGAAATAAGATACGGGTTAGTTTAACGGTAAGAAGAAATTTTTCTCCCTGGAATCCATAAGCAACAAGTTTAACCAACCAGGGAGCAAATATTATGCTAATTAAAGTTATTGCTCCGGTAATTAAGAGCATTGTTCCCAGTATAAGGCTTACGAATTCGGTAGTTGCTTTTTTATCTTTGTTTGCGTGATAGTCTGCAAACATAGGCACAAACGCAGGAGTTAATGTTCCTTCCGCAAGAACGTCTCTCAATAGGTTTGGGATTCTGAATGCCACGCGGAAAGCATCCATAGCGATACCGGCACCAAAAAAATGCGCAAATACTATTTCCCTTAGAAGTCCAAGTATTCTCGAGATACCTGTACCAACACTAAAATTAATTGCCCCTTTTAGAAGACTATGTTTTTTCATTCTAATCTTATGTTCTTATGAATCTGCGGTTAAAAATTCTTTCTGTTTTCTTTATGTCCTTTTTTGTATCTCTTTCTGTATTTTTGCATTTTGATTTTTGATATTTTATTTAGTACACGGGTAACGTTAAAATTTTAGGCTCGCCTTCCGTGATTACAATAGTATGTTCAAAATGGGCAGAAGGTTTCCCGTCAAGAGTAACTGCGCGCCAACCGTCGTTCATAACTTTTACTTCATAAGTCCCTGCGTTTACCATCGGCTCAATTGCAAGCGTCATACCGGGTTCAAGCACAGGTCCATGAGAAGGTTTCCCAAAATTAAATATCGTAGGTTCTTCGTGTAATTGTGTCCCTATGCCGTGTCCGGTAAAATCCCGTACAATTGAAAAACCGTTTGATTCAACATAAGTCTGAACAGTATTGGAAATATCCGTTAAATGATTCCCCGGGTAAGCTTTTTTTAGGGCAAGTTCTAATGAATGTTTTGTTACTTCAATTAATTTTAACTTGGATTTGTTAACTTCGCCAACTGTAAAAGTATATGCCCCATCTCCATAATACCCTTTGTAGTAAGTCCCGACATCAATAGAAATGATGTCTCCTTCTTGTAAAACACGTTTGGAAGGCATTTCATGGACTACGGATTCATTGACCGATGTGCAAAGAGTATAAGGATAATGTTGTTTAAACGCAGAAACGAAGCCCTTAAAAGCAGGTTTAGCGTTATGTTTAATTATGAAATTCTCTGCAAATTTGTCCAGCTCAATTGTAGTGACTCCCGGTTTTACCATTGAATTAAATAAATTCAGTAAATTACCGACAATTGCTCCTGCCTCTCTCATTAAAGCGATTTCTCTTTGAGATTTTAAGTTAATCATCTTATTGCATTATTAATTTCTTTTTTTCTCTTTTTTTTCTCTGTGTCCTCTCTGTTTTCTATCTCCATTTTGTTGTCTGTTCTTCTTTTAACTCTCAACTGTCTCTTTTCTGTGTTCTCTGTGGTTAAAGTTTTTTCTACTAT
>JAQTXJ010000024.1 GCA_028688815.1 bacterium
CACGGATTACATTACAACAATGTGCGTCCTGTAGCCCAAATTCCCGAGATTGAAGAACTTAATATAGGACATTCGATTATTTCACGCGCTATGTTCGTCGGACTGGAAAAAGCAATAAGAGAAATGAATAAGTTAATGGGGCGATGAAAAGGAAATGCTGATTTTCCAGCAGAGCTGGATAACCAGCCCTAGATGACTCAAGGGCTGGTAATGGATTTTAGATTGGGGATTTTGGATTGAAAAGAAAAAAAAGAAAATAGGGAATAAATGAACAATAAAATAGAAAAATTGGGTAACAACAAAAACGGAATGGATTCCCGCCACCGCCTGAGCGGGGTCTTTGACTTTCGCGGGAATGACAAAAGCAGTAATCGGAGCAAGCAGGATGCTTGCATTACAATATGCCTGATAGGTTTTGCATTGTCCGTATTATTTTTTGCGGGATGTAAAAACAAATCTAGCAATATTCAGGTACAAACGGAAGACTTTACAAAAATGGAGGGGTATATATTTTCGGAAAACTATGCATACCTGATTAACTTCGAAAAAAACTCCATTGCGGCTAAAGTAAGACTCCCCTCTAAGATACGCGAAGTTTGCGCTACGGGAGACAACGTTTTTCTTATTGGCGATTACTTGATGCAGCTATCAAAAGGTAAATTTAACAAAATTGCAACGCTTTCAAAAGATTTCAGGCAAGTATATAAAACAGACACCGACGTTTATATCTTAAACAAAACAAAAATAATAGCGCTCAAATCGGGCCTTACAATACCTCTTTCGGAAGAACCGATAAAATTCAGCGTAGAATTTGATAAGATATGGGTGTTGGATAAGAACGGGGTTTCCGTTTATAATTTGCTCTCCTCGGTCGAATCGGGCAGAGACGCGAAAGAAAACCAACGCATCCCTGTAGATGGAGCAACGGATTTTATGCTCGCTCCTTACGGAATTAGAGTTTATATCGCCAAACAAGGATTTATTGATGTATTTGACACTCAAAACTTTACCCTTATCACTCATATCCCTATCAAAGGAATTCCCCACAAAATACTTTTCTCTCCTACGACGGATAAAATATACTGCGTTACCGAAGTGGACGCTTCGACCAATGAAACTATGGTATATATGATAAACAGGTCTTTAAATAAGGTCGAAAATATTTTAAGGATAGACAATGTAAAGGATTTTTATCTTTCCCAGAATGGCAGTTACGGAATGATTTTAACAGATTCCCTATCTACTGATGAACCGGGGGCAATACACATACTAAATACTGAAACAAATAAAATAATAAATAAAATAGCTTTGACCGTAAACGACATTACAACAAGCGTAGGAGATTCCAGAATATATTGCCTTACTCCAACAGAATTGATATACATTCCTGCTTTATCTGCATTAGGGGGAAAAGCAGAAGAACCCGAACCTACATTCAGAATAAAAGTTGACGGTGGAAACAAAATAATTATACTCTCCAAAATAGATACTAAGATAGAAACTATTGACGATAAATTTTTTGTTCTTCAAATAGGCATTGCAAAAGATTCCGTTAATTATGCCAAGGGATTATTACAAAAAAATTGTTATCCCGTATGGGAATGTCAATTTGCAAACGATTATAAATTACGAGTTGGTTTTTTCCGCACAAGAGAAGATGCAGATTTGTTTGGGAAAAGAGTGCGAGCTATAATACCGAATCCTATAGAAATAATCAAAACGCAAGCGGAATCATCTAAAGTTGCCGTAACGGACATAAGAGATTTGAACCAGAACGGATTATCGGATGTCGCAATACAAGAAGACGGGAAAGACATAATAATTTTTGAAATACAAAACGGAATTTATACCGAAATATACAGATGTTCAAAAGACGAACCGACATACAATGGAGACCCTGCTTTTACAAACATACCGGATGGCAACGGCACAAAATTGGCAATAAAAACGCCTATGATAAACGGGAAAACTTCAATTATAGAGTTTTCTGTCAAAGAGGGTACTGATAAAAAAGAGGGCGTATTTATGGAGAGGATAGAATGATGGACTTTAAAGAAGCTTTAAATTTTTTATACAGTTTTAAGAACTGGGAGAAAATTCCTGATTATGAAATTGAACTCAAAGGGTTCAAAGAGTTCTTAAAAAAGATAGGTTCTCCCGAGACGAAAGTAAAAAATCCAATACTGGTCGGCGGAACAAAAGGAAAAGGGTCAACGGTCTCATTTTTGACAGCTATTTTTAATAAAATGGGAAAGACCGGAGTTTACACCTCCCCGCATTTTATAAGTGTATTGGAACGTATAAGAATAGCAGACCCTTCCGCATCAATTAAAGAGGAAGGAGGTAATCGCATACCCGAAAAAGATTTCATTAAAATCCTTGAAGAATTAAAACCATTTATAACGGAAGAGAGAACGACGTTTGAAATTTTAACTACAATTGCTTTTATACATTTTGCCAGACAATCTACGGAATTCTCCATTTTTGAGATTGGGCTTGGCGGGAGACTTGACGCTACAAATGTTGTCGACCCGACAGTATCGGTTCTCGTTCCGATAAGTCTTGACCATACGGAAGTGTTGGGTAATACATTGGCGGAAATAGCAAGAGAAAAATGCGGAATAATAAAAGAAAACGGAAGGGTCATATCGGCACCGCAAGACGAAGAAGTTATGCTTGTAATAAAAGAAATTTGCAGGGAAAGAAACGCAACACTCAAAGTAATAGGAGAAGATTTCTTTTGCGAACATCCCGAATGCAGTATAGACGGAGCAAAGTTTATCGTAAATGACAGGGAATATTCCATTCCTCTTCTCGGGAGGCACCAGATAATAAACGCAATGACAGCAATATTAACAGCACAGACTTGCGGAGTGCCCGATGAAATAATACAGGAAGGTTTAAGAGAAGCAACTATCCGTGGCAGGTTGGAGATTATGTGGAGACAGCCTTATGTCGTATTTGACGGAGCGCATAATGTTGCGTCTGCATGGGTGTTACGAAGAAGCATAATTGAATTATTTAATTTCAAAAAACTGATTTTAGTGTTCGGACTTCTAAAAGACAAAGACAAAGAAGCCATAATTCAAACGCTTGCTCCAATAACGGACTATGCGATTATAACTCCCGTTAAAGTAGAACGAGCTGCCAATTCCGAAGAACTGCTGGAGATTTTCAAGAAGGAAAAAATACCCGCAGAAATAGCTTCGGATTCTCAAACTGCACTTAAATTGGCGCTAAAAAAAGCAAAAGAAAAAGACTTGATTTTGGCAACAGGGTCGTTGTATTTGATAGGAGAACTTTTAGGAAACACAAAGTGGACAATAATAAACTAAAAAGGGGGAAAAATGGACGAAACAAATAACACTTTAAATGAAATTCCGGAAGCGTCGTTCATAGGAATAATATTGTTTCTTGCGACGATAGCATCCCAACACCTTGGATTGGTTAAAAATCCGTTGAGCGATAAAGTGGAAAAAGATATCAGACTGGCAAAATATTCAATAGACTCCCTTGAAATACTTAAAGACAAAACCAAAAACAATCTTGCTAAAGAAGAAAGCGACCTTTTAGAAAATATTTTAAGCGAATTAAAATTGGCTTATATCAAAGTAGAGGCAGATGGTAATACCAAAAATAACCCCCCAATCTCTTTGTGAACTAAAACGACAAGGCGAAAAAGTAGCACTGCTTACGGCTTACGATTACCCAACAGCTCTGATAGAAGATAACCTTGGCATAGAAATAATTCTAGTAGGGGATTCGTTCGGGATGACCGTTCTGGGATACGACTCCACTTTAAAAATCGGGATGACGGAAATGTTGATGGCTTGCAGTGCAGTCGGCAGAGCCGTAAAACGGGCAATGCTAATAGCGGATATGCCGTTTATGAGTTACCAGCCGTCTAATTCTGTCGCCATAAAAAACGCAGGGAAATTCGTCTCTTCGGCAAATGCAGATGGGGTAAAAGTCGAAGGTGCAGGAACGACACTCGACAGAATCAAAGCGATTATAGACGCGGGAATTCCCGTAATGGGACACATCGGGTTTACGCCGCAGTCGCTGAAAAAATTCGGCACTTATAAAGTGGTCGGCAAAATTGACACTGAAGAAAAACAACTTATTGAAGATGCAAAAGCGTTGGAAAAAGTTGGCGTGTTTTCGATAATCGTTGAATGCGTATCAAGTAAAATCATAAAAGAAATTAAGAAGGCGGTTAAAATTCCCATCTATGGAATAGGCGCGGGAGCGGACTGTGACGGACAGATTCTTGTGGTAAATGATATACTGGGATTGTTCCAGGGGAAGTTGCCCAAGTATGTAAAAAAATACGCAGACCTGACTCCCGTAATTGAGAAAGCAATAAAAGAATACATTAGCGATGTAAAGAATAATAAGTACCCCGACGAAGAACATACGTATACGTAAGTGTAACAGGTAATTTGTTGTAACTGATAGAAAAATAGAAACCGCAAGATTTCCAGCAGAGCAGGATAAGTTGGACTAATGCGCCTACGTCGCAAAGTCTAACTAACCACGCTATTTACACAAGAAACAAAGAAAAGCAGACTATAAACAAATAGTATTGCCACAGATTTTCACGGATTAACAAAGATTAAAAGAGTTTCTCTCGCCCCGCAAAGTATGCGGGGTAAACTCCGTCGCAAAGGACGCTAAGTAGGATAAAGACAAAAAACGAATCGCTGTTTGACAAATTATACCACTCAATATAAATATGCCTCCTCAAAAAATGTAAAATTGGTATGATAAAATCGTTGACAATTAACAATCAAAAGATTAAACTATGCACATAGTATATATAATACTAAGGGGGATATATGTATAAATTTTTAAGTGTTTTAGGATTTGTAGTTTTATTTAGCTTAAACGTAAAAGCTGCTACTTTCAGCGCGCCGGACACATTGTGGACAAGAACTTATGGAGAAGCAAACATTGACATAGGGAATTCGGTTCAACAAACGCAGGATAATGGTTTTATCGTTGCAGGATATACGGCTCCTACCACAAGCGAAGACACCGGAGATGTTTATCTATTAAAAGTAAATTCTACCGGAGATACGGTCTGGACAAAAACCTATGGCGATAGCGCTGACGACAGAGCTTATTCAGTTAAACAATCGTTTGATAATGGTTTTATTATTGCAGGTTATACCGCTTCTTTTGGGCATGGCAAAGAAGATGTATATTTAATAAAAACGGACTCGGCCGGGGATACATTGTGGACAAAAACTTATGGTGGAACTGAAGATGAAGAAGGGACGCTTGTTCAACAAACATTCGATAACGGGACTATTATCGTAGGGTATACAACTTCTTTCGGAGCCGGTTTGGCTGATGTATACTTAATAAAAACTGATTCCATCGGAGACACTCTATGGACAAGGACTTATGGCGGAAGCGAGAATGACGTAGGCATATCCGTCCAACAAACTCAGGATAGCGGGTTCATCGTTGCAGGATGGACAGCTTCTTTTGATACAAATTATGCTGATTTTTATTTAATAAAAACTGATGTAAACGGAGATACCCTCTGGACAAGAACTTTTGCCAAATATGATTATACCATTGCTTATTCTGTCAGACAAACAAAAGACAATGGCTTTATTGTTGCAGGGATTATGGAAAGCGATATGTGGGATATAGACGTTTATCTGGTAAAAACCGATGCAAATGGAGATACTATGTGGACAAGAACTTACGGCGGATACGATGACGAAGAGGTTTATTGTGTTGAAGAAACGCAGGACAGCGGTTTTATTATTGCGGGATACGTAGGCGCAATGAGCGTTGGTTCAAGCTACCTGATAAGAACGAATGCTAACGGAGATACAATGTGGACAAGAAGTTACGGCGGGACAAATGATAATAAATTCTCTTTTGTCCAACAAACACAGGACGAAGGATTTGTTGCCGTAGGTTATTTATATTCAAGCGGCGCAGATGTATACCTGGTAAAACTCGGAAAAGAACCCGGCATTGAAGAAAACAATAAATCTGTTTCCGACATCACCCTGCAAATTCAACCGAACCCATTTACCAATATTTCAACAATAGCATATCAATTACCAAAAGAGTCTTTTGTTTCATTAAAACTTTATGATATGTCCGGCAGATGCGTAAAAACGTTAACCGAAGGAATAAAAAAATCCGGTTATCATAACGAGAATCTTGAGGCGAAAAGATATCCGAATGGGGTGTATTTCATAAAGTTTGCCACAGAAAATCATAGGGAAACAAAGAAGTTAGTATTGATGAGATAGAATCGGATAAAGGAAACAAAAAATTGATACTGATGAAACAGGGATAATTTTACTATTTCTAACACAATTTGCTGGTACCGTAAATAAGAGACAGGAAAATAAGAGATCTGTCTTTTGAGTTCAAAAGTAATACCCCATATAGGCACAAAAGAGAAACCCCAGAGAATAGATAAAAAAAACGGAGAACGAAAAAAAGAATGGAAAGAAATGCAACAGGTAGTAACTTGTTGGCAGATAGTAGAAAAAACACATTAATAAATTAAGTTGATTAAATCAAAGCTTAAAAAAGAAATGAAAAGTAAAAAAAAGTTAGCACAAAAGTTGCCCCCCTTGTTTATTTTAATAATTGTATTCTGTCTTCTAACTTTTCTGTTAATCCAACAAAGGAAAACAAAAGAGTGGAACAACAAGGGTGTGGCATTTTTCAAATCCCGTCAATACGAGGAAGCGATAACGGCTTACGACAAAGCAATACGCATAAAGCACAATAATGCAATGGCGTGGCACAACAAAGGTTGGGCATTGTTTCAGCTTGGGAAATACGAGGAAGCGCTGAGCGCTTTTGATAAAGCGCTAAACATAAACAAAAATTTTGCGGGAGCGTGGGACGGGAAAGGATGGTCACTTGCGAAACTCGGTCAATACAATGAATCTCTGCCGGCTTTTGATAAAGCAATAACTATAAAACAAAGTTTCGCAGGAGCATGGTATGGTAAAGGTTGGGCGCTGGGCAAGCTCGGGCGATACGAAGAGGCACTGACAGTTTTTGATAAAGCATTAAGCGTAAGACCTAATTTTTCGGAAGCGTGGGAAAGCAAAGGTTGGACGCTTGATAAACTCGGAAGATATGAGGAATCACAGACGGCTTTTGAAAAAGCCAAAGAATCCAGAAAAAGAAACAGGAACGAAAAGTTTTAGGAGAAATGTTAAACGTTTAAAGATTGACTTCTTTTAATAATAGTTTAATTTATTTCAACTATGTTAAGCGAGTTTGAGATAATAAATAAAATACGAAAAGATTTTCCTAAAATAGGAGATGATTGCGCGGAAATAATTATCCCCAAGCCCGGTAAAAAACTTATAACTTCGACAGACGCTTTTGTTGAAGGAACCCATTTTAAGAGACAATACTTTTCCGGATATGACATCGGGTACAAAAGTTTTACTGCTTCCATATCGGATATTGCAGCTTGCGGCGGGACTCCGAAATGCGGTCTCATTGCGCTCGGAATGCCGAATGGAGAGAACGCTTTCGTAAACTCTTTATATAACGGCATAAAGGCGGTCAGCAAAAAATATAAAGTAGAAGTAATCGGTGGGGATACGGTATTGTCGCCATTCGTTTTTGTAAGCATAACCGTAATAGGGGAAACGGAAAAATTCATAACCCGCAGAGGGGCTAAAGTAGGAAATATGATTTGCGTTACGGGACCGGTAGGAAGCGCTTCGGCGGGATTAGTCGCATTAGAAAAAGGAATAAAAAGCAAATGTACAAAAAACCAGCTTAACCCGGAAGCTCGCGTACAAGAAGGCCTCTTGCTTGCACCATACGCAAGTTCAATGATAGACATATCCGATGGATTGATAAGTGATTTAACTCATATACTTGAAGAATCCAAAGTAAGCGCAAAGATTTTTCCCGATAAAATCCCGATAGACAAAGAAGTGTTTAAGGTAGCAAAAACGGTTGGGCGCAAAGCAGAATATTTTGCCTTAAACGGCGGCGAAGATTATGAGCTCTTATTTACGATACCGGCACAGTTATTAAAAAAAGCAAAAGATAAAATTAAGTTCACGGAAATAGGAGAAATAATTCCCCGGAATAAAAAACCTCAGGTTGTGGATGCAAAAGGAAGCGTTATTTTAGCAAAAGGGTTTGACCATTTTAAGAAGAGCAAGAAATAGAAACTGCGAGCATAACACAAAACAAACACTCCAAACAGACCTACAAAAAAAATCGGTAGGCAAGCTGGACGACTTGCTTCCTATAAAAAAACAGTATACTACTTTAAGAAATACTGCTATCCTATTTGATTAGGGTAATCTTTTTTGATATATGCGTATCCGTTGTATTAAGTTTAATGAAATAGATTCCGGAATTAAGATTGGTTGTATTGACTGTCGTGTTGTAATTGCCTGCCGGTTTTGATTCGTCAATAATTGTCTTTGCTAACCTGCCAGTTGCGTCATAAAGTTTTAAAGATACATACTGAGTGGTAGGGACAAAAAGAGATATATTTGCTCTTTTTGTAGCCGGGTTAGGAGAGACCTCAAAGCTGAATGTTTGTTTTTGGGGTTGAGATTCTTCTACTGCAATCGCCAAATCAACAGCCGCACCAAGATTCATTTTCCCATAACCTGTATATTTATCCCATCCTGAAGGACTTATGTCTGCCGCAGTAGCAATCAAAATATCTCTTATTTCCGCATTTGTCCGAGACGGTTTCATTGACCATACAAGAGCAGCGCCCCCTGCAGCTTGCGGACAAGCCATAGAAGTTCCCTCTTTATCCATATACGTATTCCCCGGGTAAGTACTGTAAATATTTACTCCCGGTGCAACAAATTTAGTATGGCTTCCATAATTGCTATATGTTAATCTGGTACCTGATTCAGACATTCCCCCTATGGCTATCACTCCCGTATCGGCAGCAGGATAACAAAACATTTCAGCACTATTATTACCCGTTGCCGCGAACAAAAGATGCCCATATCCCCATGCTTGCTGACAATACGAATCAAGGGTAGCAGAATAAGATGTCCCCGCAGCACTTATAGATAAAACCCTTACTCCATTATTAACGCACCATGCTATGGAATTTAAGAGAGCAGTGCTGCTTCCGCTTGTCGCATTCATAAATCTTAATGCATAAAGGCGACAATTTGACATACCTGCAATTCCTGTGCCGTTGTTTATTGTTGCAGCAGAAATCCCTGCACAATGGGTTGCATGCCATTCGGAAGTGCTTGCATTTATTGGGTCTGCATCACCATCTTTATAATCATATCCTTTAACCGTTCCAAATCTGCCTGCTAAATCAGTATGAGTATAACTTACTCCCATATCAATTATTGCCAGTGACATAGCAGTATCTCCCCAACCGTGGTCCCAGGCGCCGGGAGCATTCATAGATACTTTATCCCACTGTTGGGACGAAAAAGACGGGTCGTTGGGAGTAGCCGCAGGTCTATAGATTCTATTTGGCTCTACAAACCGTACTATTGATTTTGCTCTCATACTTTTGATAAAAGCCTTTGATTCCGGGATGCCACCTTCAACTTTAACCGATATCCATTTATAGTCTATACCCTTGCTTATTAAAGATACTCCTTTTTCCGTAATACCAAGTTCCTTTAAAGAAGATGCTTTTTCAACATTAACCGTATTCTCTTTATATAAAACTATCATTTCTCCCGGAACTATATCATTCCAGTATGCAGAATCGTCTTCGGTAATTACGGGAATCGGCGTACGTGGAACAGGCATCGAACCCTTCGTAGGCACAGGAAGTGCACCATTTACTATTAAAGGACATAGCCCTAAAACCGCTAAAAATAAAATTTTGTTCATACTCCCCCCCTTTTTTAATTATAATTATTATTTAATTATAGTAATCTTTTTAGATACACGAGCATTCCCGGCTGTCAACGAAACAAAATAAATTCCGGAACTAAGTCCGGACGTATTAGCCGTTAAAGTATAATTACCGGCTGTTTTACTGCCATCAAAAATTGTTCTTACCGCTCGTCCGGTAGCATCATAAATTCTTATACTAATATTTTGAGAAGTTAAAACGGAAAATTGTACAGACACCAATCTTGCAATCGGATTCGGCGACACATTTAAATCTAAAATCCCCAATCCAAAATCCGAATTTGACTGTTCTTCTACTCCGACATCCCCCACTCTAAGAATTACTTGCACAGGATAAGGATTATTATCCAGGTCATTTGAGGCAATAAATAAGGTATCATAATAGTATCCGGTATGGAGTTGCGCTTCAACAATGATATTAACTCCTTGAGAACTGCCCACGCCTACCGTAAAGTTAGTTGGCGTTATGGATTTAATCCAGGATGAGTGATAAGTAATGTTAGAAACAAACAAAGCACCGGTAGCCGAAGACGAATTATATACGTTAAGCATTCCTGTATCTGCAGAGGACGCTGTCATATTTTTAGCCGCAATGACAGCAGCCCCAAGATTTGGCTTCCCGTAACCATAATATTTGTCCCAACCTGCAGTTCCAAGGTCTGTCGCGGTAGAAATTAATATATCTGTTATGTCCGAATTTTTTAGTTTTGTATTTGCTGCCCACACAAGCGCCGCCCCCCCTGCCACTTGAGGGCAAGCCATAGAAGTTCCCGCCCATGTTGGCCCTGCATAACTGCTGCCGGGAATAGTTGACCAAATATTGGCATCTCCGGGAGACGAAAATTTCATATGTGTGCCATAATTACTAAAAGAAGAACGTTGATTACTTGAATTTATTGAACCTACAGCTAACACTCTATAAAAACCGGCGGGATAGCAAATAGTCTCTGCGCCATCATTCCCGGTCGCCGCAAACAACAAACACCCTGCGTTATATGCAGTAGAACATTGCGCAGCAAGAAGATCGGAATATCCTCCACCACCTGTACTCATAGATATTATTTTTACACCATTGTTTTTACACCATTGTATAGAGTTGCTAAGAGCGGTAGTGTTGCCGCTTGTCTCGTCCATAAACCTTAGCGAATAAAGCCTTGAGTTGGACATGCCCGCAACTCCTGCCCCATTATTAATTGTTGCAGCAGCAATACCGGAACAATGCGTGCCGTGAGCTTCCGCAGAAGTAGCATTTAGCGGATCGGCATCTCCATTTCTATAATCATATCCTTTAACTGAACCATACCTTGCGGATAAATCAGGATGGGTATATTGAGTTCCCTGGTCGATTATCCCGATAGAGATAGAATCGCTTCCCCATCCGGAATCCCATGCGGCAGGCGTATTAAGATTTAGTTTGTCCCATTGGTTTGACCAGTATGTATCATTAGGAGTCCTGAATGGTCTAAAAATTCTATTGGGCTCAACGGATTTAACGCCTGATTTAGATTTCATTCTTTTTAAAAAAGCTTTTTCTTCGGCAACATCTCCATTAAATTCAACAAGAACAAAGTTGCACCCCAGCTCTCTGTTCGTTACTGTTGCAGCTTTTTCCGTTATGCCTAAAGTTTGCAGGGATGCGGTTTTTACATTGACAGCATTCCCATAACCAATTATTACTTCCCCGGGAACAATATCTTTCCAGTATGCGGGATCATCTTCGGTAATTTGAGGAACAGAAGCCCATGATAAAGGAAACGACTTTGAAGAGATACTATCTATCTGAAATATGATTGGGTTCGGGGATGCACTTATTTCTGGAGTTCCGCTAGATACATAATTAACAACAGCAACATGAAAGTAATCCATATAATCGTCTACCCATTTGTTGCTATCGGCATAAAAATATTTATTAGGCGATGTCATATTACTGTCAAAAGACGAGGACGGGAAAAGAGTATCCCACTCGTAATTGCCCACCCAAAAAGGTCCCGTTACGTATACGGGTGGGGTTACATTATACCAATTAAATTCTATTTTCTTTGCGGCAACAGTACTGGCGGTAACTCTTACTTTGTATAATACGGTTCCGGGAGATCCTGCATTATCACCCCATATAAAAAGACTGCATTGTTTTGATGCTCCGGCAGTACGAGAAGCAACCCCATGCGCCAACGTAATAACAGAACAAGGGCCTGCAGGAGTAAGCTTTGTAGCTTCGTATTCGTTTCTATATGTCGCTTGATAGTAAAAATAGAGAGGTCCCTCCCACGAGGGAGACAGCGTATCTATTACCCCTTTGTTTTTGCTAAATTCTCTTATACCCTCTCTGCTCCCGGGGAAAAGCACATCCGTTTTCCCGGCGTCCATAACATTTGAACATACAAAAACCAAAACTAGCGAAAAAACATATTTATATTTTCTCATTAGTATTCACGCCCCTTAAATTTTTTAATTATATAAGTATATAATTGTTTCTAATTTTATTATTTGTCAAGATAGAAATGATTATTTGTTAAAGTGGCTATACACATAAAAACAACTTTTTTATCCGGCAACAAGTTCTTTGTAAAAAAAGAGCCTTCGCCTCAAAATTAAAAGTCAAGGCACCCCCAAATCATTTTCTTGACATTTTGGCATATTTTAATTAATATACAACATTAGGCATAGAGGTAAATTTAGGGAACTGGGCGCTTGGCGCAGGGGTTAGCGCGCATGGCTTACATCCATGAGGTCGGGGGTTCAAATCCCTCAGTGCCCATTTTATTTTTTTTGAATCTTTTACAAAAACAATGCATCTTAATATTAAAGAAGATAAAAAAGCATTTAATTGTTATAATCTTTGAAAGGAGGAAAAGATGAAGAAGTTACGACCACTTGGTGACAGAATACTGGTCAGACGAGTTGAGGAAAAAGAAGTTAAAAAGGGCAGCATCATTATCCCGGATACGGCAAAAGAAAAACCTCAGGAAGGGGAAATCATTGCAGTAGGGCCAGGCAAGCTTGATGATAAAGGCACTCGTCATAAACCAGAAATTAAAACCGGAGACCGCGTTTTATTTGGTAAATACGCAGGAACGGAAATAGAAATAGACGGGGAAGAGTGTTTAATAATGAACGAAGACGATATTTTAGCAATAATTGAATAACGGGGGTGATTAACCAATGGCTTCAAAAGAAATAAAATACGCTGAAGAAGGACGGGCGCTTATAAAGGCCGGCGTAGATAAACTCGCAAACGCAGTTAAAGTAACATTAGGACCTAAAGGCAGAAACGTTACTATAGAAAAAAAATGGGGCGCACCGTTAGTTACTAAAGACGGCGTTACCGTTGCAAAAGAAGTAGAATTAGAAGATAAATTTGAAAATATGGGCGCACAGATGGTTAAAGAAGTCGCTTCTAAAACTTCTGATGTAGCCGGAGACGGCACAACAACGGCAACTGTTCTTGCTCAAGCTATATTCCGTGAAGGTTTCAAAAATGTAACCGCAGGCGCAGACCCTATGGCAATAAAACGTGGGATAGAAAAGGCAACCGAATTAGTTGTCGAAGAGCTTAAAAAACAATCTAAACCTACTAAAGGCAAGAAAGAAATTGCCCAGGTGGGAACTATTTCGGCAAATAATGATAAAGAAATAGGCGATATGATTGCAGAGGCTATGGAAAAAGTTGGAAATGATGGAGTTATTACTATCGAAGAAGGCAAAGGAACAAAAACCGAACTTAAAATAGTAGAAGGTATGCAATTCGATAGAGGATATATTTCTCCTTATTTCGTAACCGATTCGGAAAAAATGGAAGCTGTCCTTGAAGACTCACATATATTACTTTACGACAAAAAAATATCCGTAATGAAAGATTTTCTTCCTGTTCTTGAAAAAGTAGCTCAAACGGGTGGATCTCTTCTTATTATATGTGAAGAAGTAGAAGGCGAAGCGCTTGCTACTCTTGTTGTAAACAGAATTCGTGGAACGCTTAAATGTTGTGCAGTAAAAGCACCCGGATACGGCGACCGTAGAAAAGAAATGATGGAAGATATTGCAATCTTAACAGGCAGTAAAGTCATTTCCGAAGAAAAAGGGATGAAACTGGAAAATGTTAAGATGGAAGACCTTGGCAAAGCTTCAAAAATAAAAATAGATAAGGACAACACCACTATAGTAGAAGGGAAAGGTAAGAAAGCCGACATACAGGCAAGAATGTCCCAGATTAAACTACAAATCGGCGAAACAAAATCGGATTACGACAAAGAAAAACTTCAGGAAAGGCTTGCTAGACTTTCCGGAGGCGTAGCGATAATAAACGTCGGCGCACCTACTGAACCCGAGATGAAAGAAAGAAAAGCGAGAACCGATGACGCTTTACATGCAACAAAAGCCGCAGTAGAAGAAGGGATAGTTCCAGGCGGCGGTGTCGCATATTTAAGATGTCTTCCTGCCCTTGAGAAATTAAAACTAGATAGTGACGAACAAATTGGTGTCAATATTGTCAAAAAATCACTGGAAGAACCAATTAGATGGATTGCAACTAATGCGGGCGAAGAAGCTTCCGTTATTGTTAACAAGATAAGAGAAACGAAAGGGAGCATGGGGTTTAACGCAGAAACAAATACAGTTGAAGATCTTATGGAAAATGGCATCATAGACCCAACAAAAGTAACTCGTATTGCATTACAAAACGCATCATCTATTTCGGGATTATTGCTTACTACTGAAGCAATGATAGCAGACAAACCGGAAGAAGACAAGAAAATGCCACCTATGCCAGGCGGCGGCGGTTATCCACCTGAATATTAAAAATCTAAAAAACAGCGGGATTTTCCTCCCGCTGTTTTTTTATTTTAAATTCCATTTGACAATTGTAAAAAGTTTTAGTTAATATTAGGTAATTGTTAAAAATAGGGTTGTAATATAGTATGTTTTAGAATTAAGGGGTCGTGGTGTAGCCTGGTTTAACACATCGGCCTGTCAAGCCGAAGATCGCCGGTTCAAATCCGGTCGACCCCGCCACTTTTTCTGATTATGCTGTGGCAGAAACGACTTATTATCTGTATATTTTACAAAATGAGTCAAGCAAAAAGTTCTATGTAGGACAGACCAACAATTTACAAGATAGAATTAAGCGCCATAATGAAGGACGAAGCAAATACACTAAAGGAAAAGGTTGTTGGGAGCTTTATTATTTTGAAGAATTTACAGATAGAACTGAAGTTACAAAAAGAGAAATTGAAATTAAAAAGAAAAAGAGTAGAATCTATATAGAAAATTTGGCGAAAGCACAATTTAAGGGTTAATCCATCCCGATTGTTAAATCGGGAAGATCTTTCCGGTTCAAATCCGGTCGACCCCGCCACTTTTTCTGCCTATAATGAACATTGTAAGCGTAACAACAAAAGGACAAATTGTCATTCCTTCTAAAATCCGCCAAAAACTTAATATCAAAAAGGGAACCAAATTATATATCGAAGAAAGGGATAACGAAATAACCATAAAACCCATTACAACTACATATTTTGATAAATTGGCAGGGAGTCTACAAACAAATGGCAAATTAACAAAAACATTTCTTGAAAAACGGGGAAAAGAAACTTAATCTATGCCAAAAATACTTGATACCTATAGCCTTTTAGTTTTTCTAGAAAAAGATGCCGGTTTTGAAAAAGTTAAGTCCTTGCTCGTAGAAGCCGCACAAACAGGAGAAACCCTATTGCTTTCTTCCATCAGTTTTGGTGAGATTTGTAATATTGTCTCTAGAGAATGTGGACAAGAAAAAGCAACCGAAATCGAAAATATAATTAAGACTTTGCCGGTTGAGATAATTGACATAACTATGCCTCTTGCAACGGAAGCATTTCGCATAAAAGATACATATAAGTTATCCTATCCAAATTGTTTTACCGCCGCTCTTTCCAAACTTCAAAACGGAGAACTTGTAACTGGAGATAAAGAATTTAAAAAAGCAGAACGCGAATTAAAAATTGAATGGATAAGTTGAATTATTGTGAGCATTCTTAAGTATACTAAATCAGATGCTTCCGGAAAAAGACATCGAAACTGTTCTGAAGCTATCCACTATAAAAAATCTAAACGAATCAACTTTGAGAGAAATTTTTCTTCAGTTTAACCCCTTATCCGCTGTGTTCGATGCTTCCTTAGAAAAACTCAATAAACTTGGAGATGAAAAATTGATATCCGCAATAAAAAAAGCAAAAACTCTTTCGGTAGAAACTCAAACTGCGATCCTAAAAAGATTTAGCATAAATATCTTAACCCCTGAAGACACCGGATATCCTATGAACTTAAAAGAATTGTCAGATGCTCCACCAATACTCTATACGCAAGGGAAAGTATTAGATACGGATACCCAGGCAATCGCAATAATAGGGTCAAGAACTCCTACTCATTACGGCAAACTTATTACAGAAGCATTTGTCAAAGAATTTATACTATCCGGAATGACTATTGTTTCCGGGCTAGCAAGAGGAATAGACACTTATGCCCACTGGGAAGCATTGGCCGCAAAAGGTAGAACAATTGCAGTAATTGGATCCGGGATAGATAAAATATATCCTCCCGAAAACCGTGAACTTTTTAATAAGATTTGCGAGAATGGGGCAGTTGTCTCTGAATTTCCACTGGGAACTCAACCATGGGCAGGCAATTTCCCGGCACGAAATAGAATAATAGCCGGTTTATCTAAAGCAATAGTGGTAATGGAAGCCGGCTTACAAAGCGGAGTTTTTTCAACGGTAGAATGGGCAATCAAGCAAGGAAAAGATGTTTTTGCCGTACCAGGAAACATAACCTCTGAAAACAGCAAGGGCACAAACAAACTTATTAAAGATGGGGCAATACCAGTTACTTCTGCGAAAGATGTACTTGAATATTTAGACGTTTTACAAATAGTCCCGACCCCGAAAAAAACAATAGAACTAACGGAAGAAGAAAATACACTGTTTAATCTGTTGACCTATGAACCTATTCAGCTGGATCAATTAACTGCAATGCTTAATTTTCCCGTTCAAACAGTTTTGTCTTTGTTGCTTAACTTGGAATTAAAAGGAATAGTAAGACAACTGCCAGGGAGACATTTTGCAAAAAATAAATATTAAACAGGGCTAACTATAGAAATTACATCCCCAGGAAAATGGACATATTCATTTGATTGACTGATTAATCGCATTCCATTTTTCTCAACCAAATAAGCAAAAAATTCTTTAGTCATATCCGAGCGTTGTCCTTCTTCTTTTGTCCCAGCACCAGAATGATGAATTACGGCAAGTCCATCCTTTTTTATAATTTTTTGAAAATATCTTAAGAGATAATCAATATCCGTCGGATTTATATGCACAAACACATCATAAGACCATATGAAATCTATACTCTTCTCCTTTATAAAATTTAGATGCCTTCCATCATATAAATAATATTCTATGTTTTGACAATTCTTAAATCTATCTCTACATACAGATAAACATTTTTCTGAAATATCCACTAAAAACAATTTTTTTGCAAGAGGCTGTAATACTTCTGTCCACCTGCCACCTCCAGGACCTATTTCCAAAAATGTACCTGCTTGTTTTGTATACGGTATAATCATTTTTGTAATCAATTTCTTTTTCCATTTTTCATCAATGGTCCATTCTTCCCCTTTTTCTGACCAATCCCATCTATTCCATGCAGAGATATTTTGCGCTCTTGTAAATTTTTGTGCGTTTAACGTCCAGTCACCCACGATATAATTCTTTTGCTCAATTTTAATTAACAGGCTGCATAATCTATTATCCCATCTTCTACCTATAAAATAAACTACATACCTAAAAGTCCATAATAACCCTTTTTCTCTTAAATACTTAAAAACTTTCAAAAACCTGTTCATAGAAAAACCCCATTATGTTAAACCTTTATCTGTTTTTTACCTTTACTTATGTTTTACAAGGGTTAATAGTTTATTTGCTTCCGATTTTAACTTTTTCATTCCCTTTGTATACGGAAGTTTTAAAACTTCCTCGCATTGGATCTTGCATTCTTCCTTCTCTCTAAGTATAAAACAAATTTTCGCAAGCTCAACTCTACAATACCCAATATTGTAGAATGTATTTGGCTGGCTTGCAAGAGTAAGTTCAAGCAATTTCTCATACTCGGCTTTGGCTTCTTTTAGTTCCCCTGTTTTATAATAGGCCTTTACTCTTGTCCAACGAAAAACCTTGGAACTCGGAAAACTATCTATAAGGGGAGTTATAATTTCTATAGATTCTTTGTATCTCTTTTCTTCTATAAGAAAAGATGCATAAGCAGCCACAGACGCATATCCAAAATACTTACTTTTAAGACAGGCAAGCTTAACGTCTTTCTCCCAACTTGATTTCCCTCCCCATGGGGCTAGAGAAGCTACTCTATACTTAAAATAATTATATCCGCTAACCCCAACATACGCGTCAAACAAACAAGAATCCATTTTTATTGCTTTTGTTAATTCATTAACCCCTTTCATAGCATCTTGCGCTGCAGAAAGTATATTTTTATTTACTGCTTTATAAAAAGCGCATAATCCATAAGTTCCGCCCAACCAGAGATGCGGCATTCCTGAAGTATCGGCCATCTTAATTTCTTTATTTGAAAGCATTATTGTTGTATCACAATATGAAAATAACTCTTTAACCAACGTATCCGTGGAAAAATCACTCATATAAAGAGCAAGCAAATCAGCAATCATAAAATAAGGAGCAGGATTTTGAGGTTCAAGAGTTATGGCTTCGTTAAATCTATTTCGCGCCTCCTGATAATTTTCTTCATAAATAAAATAAATGCCCCGTATAAGCAAAGAATCTACTTGTGAATATTGTTTTTCGGGACAAAATTGAGAAATAAGAAAAAAATAAATTATCATAAAAAGCGAATCGCTACCCCTAACTAATCATTTCTTGTTTATTTTTGTATCCGTAATTTTTTTTTAATCCCAGGCAATAATTCATACAAATGTTGCCCGGGACATAATGTATCAGCCAATGAAAAATCTTTATGTCCTAATAACTGCAATTCTCCAAATTCTTTAAAAAGCTTTTTTATAAGTATTCTTAGAGCTTTTATTTGGAGTTTGTTGGGATAATCTTCCTCAAAGTGTCCACAAACACATATGCCGATAGATTCCATATTATCTCCCTTCACATGCGCTCCTTGTATATTTATATCTCTTCCTTTACGGATTTCACCGTTTTTTTCTATTACAAAATGATATCCAATATCATCAAACCCTCTTTTAATATGTAGTTCCCGTATAGCCTCAAGTCCAATATCCGGAGATAAAGCAGAATGATGAATATAAATTTTTATTACTTTTCTTTTGTCCATAAAAAAACGGGATAAGTGGGAGTAACATTCCTTACATCGGAAACTCCAACTAATCGGCCACAAGACAGATCGCCTACTTATTTATCTGCTTTTTTATGTTTTGAATCCGGAATAGAACGACTAAAAGAGATATGATTCACAACGCCAATGGCGCCCATAGGCACTACAGCATAATCCATCATAAATACTTTTGTTTTAATTCCTATTCCAAAAGTTAGCCCCGCAATTACTTCTTTTAGTGCACCAGTCCCGGTATCCAATTCCTTACCTGAAGAATTATAGCCACCCCTAATTATAAAAGAAGGGGTTGCATACCATTCTATTCCAACTGCTTTATCTATTTTCGTCCATAGCGACACTAATTGCGAAGTATCCCTATTTGTTACCGGCAGTTTAATTTGAGCAGAAAGCAATGCCGTTTTATTAAATAATAAATAACTGCCTCCTATTGAAGCAGAAAAAGGCAAACTCTCGCTGGCTGTATCAAATGTGCTTGTTTGTAACCCAACATTGTGCAACACAGCCCCTATAGTAAGCCCTTCGTATTTTTTTATTGCAATCATTCCACCGGCATCAATTGCCACGGCTGTCCCTGTGAACCCTGCGAGGTTATAATAAATCGCCTTTGCGCTTACCCCTAAAGACTTCCCTTCTATAACTCTTGAGTACCCAACTGTTGCCACCATACTTTTGGCGTCAAAATCAAAACTATTCAGTGAAGTAGTATCATTATTGGGATGCCCTTCAAAAGTACCGTAATCTAAATATTTTATTCCTGCACCTAAAGTCCCTTTATATTTTGGCATTGCAAAAACCCCGTACCCACCTTGGATCCCTTCAAAATAATGAGCATAGCCAAAACCAACTGCTTTGGGCATTATTTGTAAAGCAGCAGGATTAGTAAAAATAGCGGATACTTCCCCAATTGTTCCAAAATCACAACCGGCAATGCCTGCGTATTTTGCTCCGCTTGGAAAAGTGAGAAATTCAAATCCATTTACTTCTTCGCTCCTTGCTATTGAAGAATAAAAAAGTATAAATATACCTATAATATAATTTTTCATGCCCCCCCCTTTTTATCGCCTCTCAGCGAGACATTCTGTTTACCACATCTTGATCATTTTTTTAGCTATTCTAAAATCCTTTGTTCCTATCTGGTAGAAATAAACACCGTTCGGCAGCTTATTCTTTGAGCATAAACTTACCGCATGCCAACCCCTATCTTGTTCTTTATCCAAAGCTGTTTTAACTATTTCACCTTTTAAATTATAAACTTTTAATATAATTTTTTTCCTTTCGGGAATATAATAAATAATTTTTGTGCTTTTAACAAAAGGATTAGGGGAGTTCTGTAAAAGAATATATGCCTTTGTATCATACTTTCCAATAAATCCTAGCGCCGTAGTATCGCATACCTCTTCGACACCTACTCCATAAGCTTTTATCCCTACCATATAGACTAAAAAACAAACTAAGCAAATGGCTATGTGTTTTGGCATAATTTATTTGTCCATTACTTTTGCTGTAAACTCACCTTCTGCAACAAGAACATCTTTTACGTACGCTTTGGCCGACATAATACAAAGTCCTTCTCTGTATTTAAGCAATTCCAGTTCACTTCTTAAAACGTCTCCGGGCAAGACCGGATGTCGAAATCTAACCTTATCGATTCTCAAGAAATATACAACTTTATTTAATTTTTCCTTAACTCTATGCAGAAGCAAGAAGCCGCCAACTTGTGCCATAGATTCGACAATCAATACGCCCGGCATTATGGGATGCTCCGGATAGTGACCAACAAAAAAAGGCTCATTTATGGTAACACACTTTTCCCCTATAACAGAATTATCGTCTAAAGCAATTATTTTGTCCACAAGTAACATAGGATACCTATGTGGCATTATTTTTAAAATATCTCTTATATCAAACTGCATTTCAACCTCCTTGCGAGTTCACAATTTAAACTATGTCCGGATTTTATTCCAAATATCCAACATTTAAGACTTACTCCTGTTAAAGCAATATCGCCAATAATGTCAAGCATCTTATGTCTAACCGGCTCATCCGGGAACCTGAGTCCATTTAATGCCCCCTTTTCATCCATTATCAAGGCGTTTTCCATACTTCCCCCCTGAATAAGTCCTTGTTTTTTTAGATTCTCCACCCATCCTGTAAATGTGTATGTACGCGATGGTGCTATTTCGTTCAAATATACCTCCGGAGATATGACAAGGCTTTTATATTGAGGGGTAAACCCAGGATAATTATATTCTGCAACAAAAGATATTTTAAATTCATCGGCAGGGGATAAAAATATGGCAGACCCTTTTGTTGTCAAAAAAATAGGTTCCGTCGGCTTAACAACTCTTTTGGCAATGGGTTGCGTTTCTATTTCTATGGACTCGACAAAAGCTTTGCTACTACCATCCATTGCCGGTATTTCCTTTCCTTCTGTTAATTCTATAATCGCATTTGTTATTCCCATACCGTAAAGAGTAGATAGAATATGCTCACAACTCTTAATTTCTATATTATTATGTTTTAAGTTTACTCCATGAACAGTATCACAAACATAGTCTATACTTGCAGGAATACTGTATCCCTTGCTCCTAAATACTATTCCGGTATTTTCAGAAGCAGGCATTACAAGCATTTTACTACATGTTCCTGTGTGTATGCCTATGCCTTCAAAAGAAATAACTTTTTTTATTGTTTTTTGCATTGTTCTTCAAGTTTCTTAACCCTTTTAAATAAATTCGGAAGATCGATTAGCAAGCTGTATGCACGATTAGATTCTATATGCGGCCGCGCTGGAAAACCTGATACTGTAATCCCCTCGGGAATATCTTTTGTTACGCCTGATTGAGCAGCGATAACAACATTATCACCTACTGTTATATGATCAGGCACTCCCGCCTGTCCCGCAATAACCACATTGTTGCCTATATTTACACTCCCAGCAATGCCTACCTGTGCACAAAGAATGGAGTTCTCTCCAATTATTACATTGTGGGCAACGTGAACAAGATTGTCTAGTTTTGTACCTTTTCTTACGATCGTACTGCCGACAACGGATTTATCAATCGTTGAGTTTGCTCCAACTTCTACATCATCTTCTAAAATAACTCCTCCACGATGTGGCATTTTTTTATATCTGCCTGCTATACGGTTATACGCAAACCCATCGCTCCCTACTACTGTCCCTGCGCCAATTATAACCCTATCTCCAAGAAATACATCTTCTTTTATAACAGCATTTGGATGAATCTGGCAGTCTTTCCCTATTTTTACTTTATTTCCTATATAAGCCCCGTCCATTATGATAGTATTGTCTCCAATTTCTGTTTCGTATCCTATACAAACAAAATCCCCTACACTTATGTTTTTCCCTTTTTTTACATTTCCCCCTATTGTTGCCAATTTGCTTATTCCGGCTGTAGGCAAAGGAGTTAATGGATAAAATTTTAGCAAAAGAGATTCCATGGCAATAGCTAAGTTGTCAACTTTTATCATATTTATATCTGGAGCATCCTCTTCGTTCAAAACGACAACACACGAAGCTTGGGTTTTACTTAACCATTTTTTATATCTCGGATGGGAAAACCATGTTAAATCTCCTGCTCTAGCTTCTTCTATTCTCGCTATACCAATAATTTCTAAATCACCCGGTCCTTTTAATACGCCATGTACAAATTGCGCTATTTCTTTTAGTTTCATAAAAAACTTGTATCCTCTGTTATTTGTATCGTAAATCCCAACTAATTATTTCTTCAGTTTTTCAAGTATTTTAGTTATAATCTTATTTGTCATGTTATTTAAATCGGTTGTTTCCGAAGTTCGACTTGTCTCAGAAGCATCGGCAAGTATTTGTGAATCAGAGACATTTACAACCCTACATCTTAACGTTACCGACTCTCCTATCCTTTCTACTGACCCTATTATTACAATATTCGCATTTGCATATTCTCCTACTTTGGCAGCTTCTTCAGGAGTCAAATCTTCTTCTTTTTTACCACCAATATTCACCTGCGTTAGCGCAGAATTAAAAACATTAGACTCTACCATCTTATATTTAATGTCCCTTTCCAACCCGGCTTTTATAAGCCTGACCATTGTGTTGCTGTCAGTATATTTTGACGCTTCGCTATTTTCTTTAAGTCTCAATACACAAAAATAGGTTCTACCGGTATCTGCTTTTGCGGCACCAACCGGAGCAAACTCTTTGTTTATTTCATCAACTACTTCATTAGTCAGATCCATACCTTCTTTTGCATATACAACCCCTGTAGAAGCAACATCAAATATTATCGTATATTCTCTTTCTTTACCTATTCTTTGCAAGATAACATTCACTTTATCTACAACTGGTTTCATTACTTCTTCGTTTATCTTTTTTGCCTCTCCTTCTGCTCCCCATATTTTTTGCACAAATGTTTCATATTCTATTTGCTTTTGCTCTATGTCCTTTTGCTTCCGGGCTTTTGCATCATCAGACAACATAGCGCCCTGACTTTCAAATTCCTTTATGAGTTTTTGTATTTTCTCTTTCTGGGCTATTGCATCTTTTTCCCATTTTTCTAATTGTTTCTGAAGTTTAACTTTGAGTTCGTCTTTACCCTTATATTCATTTAAAAGACGATTGGAATCTATATATCCCATCTTTATTTCTGCTCCGCCTGAGGCGGAATAAGCATTATCACCAAACACAAATAAGCAAAATAAAACGGTAATGAAACTCTGAATTTTTATGCGACTCAATTCCCTTACTCTCATGTCTCCTCCTCTTAATCCCGCTAATGCGGGATTTTCTTCTGGATAACAAACCTTAACGGTCAAAGGGTTTGCAATCGTTTCTTTCACAAATCTATTATCTCCAAAGATTTTATAAAAACATCAACTGTTAAATCTATTTTCTGCATTTAGAGAGAAGCTAAATTATGTAAAATTTGAATCACACATTTAAAAAGCTTCTTACCCCTGTATTGTTAAATATATCCTATAAGTTTTTTCGCACAGGGTTCCATTGTCTCTTGTTCCATATTCCCCTGTCAATCCCAGTTGAAGCATAGATTTAAGCGACAAGTTTAGACCTAACATTCCTCCTTTTTCTCTAACGTTCCCATAATACCACTCTTTCTTATACACTCCTGCTTTATATTTTGTCTTTTTTCCAACTTCCCCTGTTATGGCCAATCTACTCAAAGGTTTATATGGGTTTTCAAACAACCAATCTTCCGTTCCGAAACCAATTTTAAAATCAGAAATAACATTATAGCTCAACGAAGTTCTAATTCTGTCCGGCAGTTTATTGGAATTATTCAGCGTTGACTTTCCTAAATAACTAGCGCCTAATTCCACTTTGCCAAACCTTAACCCAATATTGCCCATAATTCCAGCTCCGCTAAAAGTAGAACTAAGGGTGTCATAAAATTCTGTTGTATCCGTAACTGTTCCATATCGAATATGATTCGCTATCCATTGTTCGTCTACTGAACCGAATAAAAAAGACGCTCCCAATCCTATCGTAGCAAAATTGCCAAAATTCCTATCTCCTATCAAGTTAATTGCAGATATACTACCCCTGCTTTTTATATTACGAAAAACAGAATCGCTACCTATACCTATTTGTTCTATAGGGCTTATAATATCATAATTTATATTAAAAATTTCATTTACACCTATTGTAACGCCAAAATTCTTTGGCAGTGGTAATATCCACTCTATATAAGGAACGGTGAAATCAAAATGTGAAACACTAATGCTATCTGCTTCTAAATAAGATGATCTTGCCAATTCTCCGCTAAAGGCTATCTCAAAACACCATTCTTTTGGAATATTTACTTTAACAAGACGAATATCCGTATTGGGTTCTCCAATATCTTCCCCCGAAAACAATGAATACGAATATATATTACTCCAACTCGCCATGAAAATACTAATTCCACAAATAATCCACCCGAGACGAATAAGGCGCGTCTCAAAACCATTATGTTTTTTCATTTTTGTTTTTTATCGGTTAGTTAGAGTTTTCACTTTGACTTATTACTCTAGCCCCTCCAATCATTTTTTTCTTTTTATCGGTAATGTGTATGTTATATCAAGTTTTAAATCAGGTTTTATTATAACGCGTGAAATATCCGAACCTTCACTACTTACAATCGTTTCTAATCTATATCCTTTCTTAAACCATTCCCCTATTATGGCAGGTATAGTCAAAACAACGGAGTCTCCCGTAAGATACGCATAACTGCTATAGTCTTTATATTTTATGTTAATCTTTTTGCCTGCCCAATTATACGATTTTCCCGTATCTATGCGCATCGTTAATACCGCTTTGTTCACTGTAACGGAATCAAGCTTCAACAAAGTACGCAAGGAATCAGTCAACGAATCTACCGTTACAATTGTTGTTGTTGTGTCTTCTATTGGAATTGTATCAAAAGCCTCTTGCTTGTGGGCTATTAATGTATCTACTATTGTATCGTTTGGTACATTCTTTATTTCTACGGTATGCAATACATTTGCCATTTCAAACTCCACTTTTATATGCGTTGAACACTTTGTTACGTATCCCCCTGTTTGAAGCATCATTAGCGAATCTCCTAAACTACCTACAGGAAAAATACTTGTATCAATATATGTTGCCTTAGCAGGATAATATTTTTTACTAGTATCTTCATCCGTCGTTAGCCACGCCCTTTTTCCTGCATATACATTATGTATCCCTATCATTTCCGCAGTCGTGCCACACAATGCAAAATAAAACCCAGTATCCGCCGCAAGACTATCTATGCAAATTGCAACGGCACTATCTTTTATTAATTCCATAGAATCCATTAATATCACATCCGGTGCATTGCTCCATACCAAAGAATCCATACTTGGCGTCCCGGACACCCTGTATATATATGCCTTTCCCGAATCTTTACCAACAATATATAATGACTCCGGGTTAAGTCCAACGCTATCTTTTTTTGTATAGAAATACAAAAAACTTTTTGCTTCAAAATATTCTTTATTCCCGACGTATAAACAACTGACCCCTGACATACAATTGAACGTATCCGCCACAAAAACGCGAGAGTTAAACATCCCCGACGCTACTTTTATATCTCCCGCTCTTTCTTTTACTATTTCATATCCAATCGGTTGTTTTTGTCCACATCCGGCTAAAATAAATATGGAACATCCCGCTAAAAATAAATGGCTTTTTCTCATTTTATTTGTCCCTCTCTTAATACTTTTTGATTTTTAATTTTCAAAATGTCCTTCCCATCTGTAAATGAAATTCCCAATCTCGCGGTACAGCGTCTATCCCATAACCCATATCAAAACCTATCAGACCCATCATCGGTATTTCTATCCTGAATCCTGCTCCAACACCTTTCTTTAAATTTTGCAAATTTGTGCTTTTAAAATCCGGCCACGTGTTCCCGGCATCAAAAAATATCAAAGGATACATATTTTCATCAAATGCAAGTTTTGCCTCTATTGTAAACAGCGATGCAAAATTTCCGCCCACTATTTCTCCATTCAAACGAGGTCCAATTTCCCAATCTCTATATCCTCTGAGTCCCCAGTCTCCTATTCCTCCAAGTATAAATTTTTCATACACAGGAACATTGTCTTCCGACTTATACCCATTTATTACCCCTATCTTGCTCCTCATTCCTAACACAAACCTCCAGAATAACCTATGATATGTAACACTTTCAAATGTTTCTTTATGATAATTTATGTCCCCTCCAAAAATTCCACCAGAGAACGCTACATTACAACTATTACGACTTCCCGTCGTTGGATTTAAAAAGTTGTCCCGAGAATCGCGAACTAAACCAAATCCTACCATACTCCTTATCCCTTCCTGATCCAAATACCAACGGGTTAAATTCCCGGTATCTCCTGCAAGACTTACATTCTCCAATGTATATGATACAGAAGCTTTGGTATAATCCAATCTGGGCACCTGAAACCCTAAAGTAGTGTTCCCGCCTATCTTATGTAAATTATAGCTCGACATAGCTGTCGTGCTCTTATATACATTAAACCCCAAACTCATTGGAGAATCAAACAACCATGGTTTCTGATATCCTAAAGTTATATTCTCTATGCTCTGCCCCTTTTCATAACTAATAGATAAATATTCTCCCATTCCTCTCAAATTTGGTGTACTTAAAGAGAGGTTTCCTACTATCCCATATTTTGGATAGTAGCTCGCTCCGGCAGAAGCCTGACCAGCCGCTTTCTCTTCTATGTTTAAAATTAAATCTATATCACCAGAATCGCTTGCTTGACGAGTATCTACCGTTACGTTTTTGAAAAATCCTAAATTAAAAATCTTTCTTTGTGACACTATTAGTTTTTTACGAGAAAATATTTCTCCCGGAAAAATTGTCAATTCTCTACGAATGACGTTATCGTGCGTTGCAAGATTGGAAGCAATGTCTATCTTGTGTATCCTTGCCGGAATACCTTCTTTTATTTTGAAAGTTACATCTACCGTTTCTTGAATACTTAAACTATCTAATGTCTCGCAAGGATCTATGCTTAGGTATAAATATCCATAATCACTGTAGATACCGTATATCTCTTCCAATGTTTTAGATAGTCTGTCTTTGGAATACAACATTCCTTTCTTGAATTTTAGTCTCGTTTTTAAGTTCTCTGTTTTCAGGAATTCATTTCCCTCGAACGAAATATTGCCAAAATAAACCGGCTTTCCTTCGGAGATTTCTACACGCAGATTAGCCCATTCGCCCTTCCCAACAGGAACGATATCTGCCGAAACAAGCTGACAATGAGGATAACCATTTGATTGGTAAAAGTTAATAACCCTTAACGGATCTTCATCAAACTCCGTTTTATTAAATTTGCCGCTCCAAGGCCACCAATACTTGGCTCTGTTTTTCATTAGTTTTCTTATCTTTTTATCAGGAAATGCATAATTTCCCTCTACTATCACTTCCTTTACTTTAATTTTTTTCCCTTCTTCTATCGTAAACTTTACCTTAGCCCTTCTTTCTTCTTCCGTTATAGTGGGGGTAATATTGACCATATAAAAACCTTCTTTTTCATACGCCTGACGAATTTTAACAACCGCATCAAATATTGCAGATTCTGATGCAACATTAAATTCTTTCAATTGACATATTTCAACAAGCGATTTCGTCTTAATTTTTTTATTACCCTTGAAACTCACTTTAAGAACGATTGGCCATTCTTTTACGTTAATATTTACCTTTACACCATTGCCCATTTTTTCAGCATTAATATCAATGTTCTCAAACAACCCCCCTGCATACAATTGTTTTATAGCTTTTTGGATACCTTCAGCGGTAAGTTCGCTGCCTATTTCTAATCCCGATATTGAAATAATGGCATCCGCACTAACCCGTTGTATCCCTTGAACTTTTATGTCAACAATCATCTCTGCAGATAAAGTAGTAGATAAAAAACCTAAAAAAACAAAAGAGATAAATAATTTATTCATTTTTTCCTTATATATTGTTCCTAATTGCTTTTGCTTTTGCTTTTGCAATATTATGTTCTTTGTTGTTTTTTGAGAAAATATGTGTTTTCCCTTGAGAAACAAAATATAAATAAGGCGTGTTTTGGGGCCACAATGCCGCAAAAATAGACTTTTTCCCTGGTGAACATATAGGGCCGGGTGGTAAGCCTTTATACAAATAAGTATTATATTTTGAATCCACTTTTAAATCTTTATAACTTAAATCAGTTTTGTGAGAAGTCAACACATATTGAACAGTAGGGTCGCACTGAAGAAGCATCCCTTTTTTCAATCTTTTGTAATATACTCCTGATATAATTGGTTTTTCAGAATCACAACTCGTTTCTTTCTCAACAAGAGATGCTAATGTTATAACATTTTCCAGAGAAAAAGACATTTGAATAGCTCTTTTACGCAAAGAATCCGTAAATACAGAAAAGAATTCGTTAATAAAGCGGGGAATAATTTCTTTAGCGGTAGCACCATAAGGAATCAAATAAGTTTCCGGGAACAGATATCCCTCAAGGGAAGAAGCGTTTATGCTAAATTTATGGATATATCCTGTGTCATAAACAAGAGAAAAAAATTCGGCAGTATCCACTCCGACTTTCTCAGACAATAAAATGCCTATTTCTTTCAAACTAAACCCTTCCGGGATGGTAACTTTTATATCTGAAGTTTCACCAAGTATCATTTTTCTAAGAACGTCTCTTATAGAAGAGGGTTTTTTCAAAACATAATATCCTGCTTTTATTTTCCGGTCAGCCTGTGAAAGCTTGGCGTAAATTCTAAACCAAATTTTAGAGTTTATTATCTCCGCTGAATGCAGTTTATTGGCCATCTCGGCAACAGACTCTCCTTTTGATATTTTTATACCTGCTTCCCTAACAGCCTGTCCCTCGTTTGCTTGGGTAGGCAATGATTGGGCGCATAAAAGATAAATAAATAAAAATGTCATATTATTTAAGTTTCTTATCCCCACAGTATCATCGGATAATTATTCCTATAGGTATTATAACAAAGTACCCCAAGGATAGCAAAATGGGCGCCAACACCATAGAGCCTAAATGCAAAAAATAAAACCCTACAAAAACAAACAAAACGCCTCCCCAGATAAGCATCCAATTTTTTGTTTTAAGCTTTAACGTCATGGCAGAATTCCCCTGTTTCTCTTTGTTTTTCATTTTAACTCCTTTGTTTAATCCTTGCTGTTTACTACACCCTTAAGACGCATTTATTGTGTGCCACTCTGGTGGAATTATTCCCCCGGAAACAATGGTTCGCAATGCGGCATCAATGGTAATCGGAATTTCAATTACTTCAGAACGGGGCATTATTAAATAAAATCCCGTTGTAATATTCGGTACCGTAGGAACAAATATGCTTACGTTTTCAGGAATATCTTTTATAGATAAAGATTTATCATTGGTGAGAAACCCCATAGCATAAACCCCTTTACGTGGAAATTCCACGATTACAACACTCTTAAACGCAGACTTCGATTTGTCTATCGACAACGCATCTGACAGTTGACGTCCGGCAGCATAAATTGGACGAATAAATGGCACCTTTATTATAATTGATTCCCATAAAACAAAAAACCTATGTCCTATGTAACTTGTTGCAATGGCGCCTATTATCCAGACAATAATCAAAAACGCCAGAAACCCCATAAAAGAATGAATAAATGGGTGTAATGTAGAGACACCCGGTATTAACTTGAAAAAATTAGAAAAAATACCGCCGAACTTATCAATAAGAAACCAGAAAACAAAAATCGTTAATCCTATTGGTAAAAGTGCGATTATTCCTGTAATAAGGTTTTTTCTCATAAATTAAAAATTCATTATAGATATTTGTCTTTAAATGTCAATAACTTTCTCTTATATACAGTTTTTCGTAATCTCAACTTGATAATAATTTGTTTAGTTTGGGTTCGCGAAGCTTTTCTACTTTTGGCTAAAAGTAGCATTAGAGCAGGTCTTGGGGCTGGATATACTGTAAAGTGGAGCGTCATTTTGACGCTTTTTAGCCTCCGGAGAAGTGATTGACAATAAAAGTCTTTTTTACTTATCCGAAAAACACCCCCCCTTGAAAAAACTTGACAATATTACTTAAAGAAATATTCTTCTCACTTAATCTAACCTGCCTGCTGTTAAGCAGGAAGAAACAAAATGAAAAACTTGTTTATCTTTTTTGTATGTTTAATGCCTTTTGTTTCGTTTTCCTCGGAAACAAGAGTTGCTTCTCTTTGCGGAGACTCTAAGTTGCTTATAGATGAAACAAATACAAGGCTATACCCTGGAGAAATTTCGTCTTTTTCTAACACAATATTCGCCGAAATCAAAAACCCCCTTTCTTTTAACGGGTTTTTGGGAAATAACAAATACGGAACAATAGGTATTGGGGTAAATACGGATACTTTACCTTCTGTAATAGCTGACCTTATTAACCACATTCCTTCCATTATAGATAATAATATTGCTAATATGCCAAATTTTGAGTTCTTTTATGGTAAAAAAGCGATAGGTATAAAAATAGAAGACAAGTTCTTTCATTATGAAAATCCTTTATTAGACCACACCCAATACTTAAACATATTAAAAGGAACTTTAGGAATAAAATATTATTATAATCCTCTTTTATATGTGGATATTTCTACCTCTATAATGAAAACGACTTTAGATTACAGGGATATAGATAACGGGACTCCGGTTATTTTTAAAACCAAGGGACATATTTCATATCTAAATAATATAAGGTTTGTACAAACATTTGCTAATAAAAAAGATGTATTTCTTATTGGCGGGGGTTATAATAAGTATAATAAAGAATGGGAACAAATAAATAATACTACGACTGGGG
>JAQTXJ010000025.1:0-23561 GCA_028688815.1 bacterium
CTATGCAAGGGATGGCGAAACAATAGAGCGGGCACCCCAGAAAATTAATATTTATGGCATTGAATTGCAGGAATATAAATACCCTCTCGTTAAAATAAAAGTAACCTGTTCTGCCGGAACATATATCCGAGTTATAGGAAATGATATCGGAAGTAAATTAGAAACGGGAGCTTATGTGGACGCTTTAACACGAACCAGTGTAGGAAATTTTAATATAGAAGAGTCTACACCTTTAAATTATATAAATAAAGAAAACTGGCAAAATTTTTTATTACCCTCCTCATTGGCAGTAAATTCTTTACCAAAAATTATTTTAGATATTCAACAGATAGAGTTGATAAAAAGGGGACTATCTGTATATTATGACAAGGGCGGTGAAAAAGATATGTCAATTGCCTGTATTTCAGAAAACGAGGATGTTATAGCTATTGCAAAATATTCTTACAGAACCAGCGAATTGTTACCCGAAAAGGTTTTTGTTTGAGACAGAAAAACATATTCAGAATACTATTAACTACTTGACTTTAATTTTATCGGATAATAAAATAAATTATTATGAGTAATTCAGGCTATGAAGCCCGATATTATAAAAAATTAAGTAATAATTCGACTCAATGTGTTTTATGCCCGCATTTTTGTATAATTGCCGATGGGGATTCAGGTTTTTGTAGAAGCCGACAAAATACAAACGGCACATTATATGCAATAAACTATGGGGAATGCGTATCCCTTGCTATGGACCCCATAGAGAAAAAACCCCTGTATCATTTTTACCCGGGAAGTTATGTTTTGTCAACGGCATCAAATTCCTGCAACCTCGCCTGCCCGTTTTGTCAAAACTCAGAGATTTCTCAATATAAAACCCAAACTAAATTTGTTCCTCCGGAGCAAATGGTAGAAACAGCTTTATCGGAAAAGTCAATAGGGATTGCCTATACTTATACCGAACCGTTAACATGGTTCGAATACTTAATGGAAACGGCAAAACTTGCTTACGCTAAAGGACTGAAAAACATTCTTGTTACGAATGGAATGATAAATCCTGAGCCTTTAAAAGAATTAATGCCTTATATTGATGCGGCAAACATAGATCTGAAATCAATGGACGAATCTTTTTATAAAACATTGTTAAAAGGAAATCTACAAACGGTTTTGGAAACTATAAAATCCTGCAAAAAGTTATTCCATATAGAAATAACGAATCTTTTAATTCCGGGGCATAACGATTCCGCAGAATTAATCTCAAAGCTAATAGACTTTGTTGTTGAGGTTGGGGTAGATACTCCTTTACATTTTTCAAGATATTTCCCTCATTATAACTTTGATTTTCCTCCTACGCCGGCAGCTACTCTTGAATTTGCATATAAATTAGCAAAAGAGAAACTATATTATGTATATGCGGGCAACATTGAACTTCCGGAGACCTCCAATACTTATTGTCCACAATGTAATAATTTGCTTATAAGAAGGCATCATTTGAATACCGAGATACCAGGAATTATCAAAAACAAACTAAAAGGGAAAGCGAAAGCTTCAACTTGCCCAACCGGAAACAAGTGTTCAAAATGCGGGCGACAAACAGATATCATTATTTGTTAGGCAGTTATTTTGTTTGACTTAGCCGTTCTCTACAATAGTTTTTTATTGACATTATCGAACAATCAACTTAAAGTTCCTATAATTGAAATTAAAAAATAAAAAAAACACTTGACATATTTTCGTAATAAATATATTTAGTTATTATTATGAAAAAACATTCCTTTTTAATATTTAAATGTTTATTTGTTGTTTTGTTTTTATTACCTGTGTATAGTTCCGCGTTTATTATAACCGCAGTTAAAGCAGGTTCAGGTGATCCACCGATGTGCATTCCTATTGATACAATACGCCCGGGAGTGGATTTTGGGATTAGAATAGTGGATGAAACCGGGGGTATGGCAACTATGACTTACGCGTTAACTACTATTAAATTGGATGAGTCTGTAACATCACCAACTTTTGGTATGTGGGTAAACGATAGCACAAACCGTATTCACCCAAGAATAGACACTGTAACTGCAGGCTATTCTACCACAGATGATGCTTTTTACAGGTTTGCATGGAATGACCAAAGTTATATGTGCCCATTTAAAGATGTATGGATAAAAATTGTTATGAATACTGCTGATACAAGCGCCGCTTTGGATACATCTAAACCAATATTGGCATTGGCAAGCCCTATAGATTCCGGGCGTTATCTTATAACAGCCAATCCCAATCCGATGGGTGCAGCAGGTCCAACAGAAATAGCAATTTTTGGACCAAAACCGGCAGGACCAAGAGAGTATGATATAAAAATCTTTGATACTTTCGGTTATCTAGTAAAAGACCTTCTTCCTGATATTCAACATTTAGCTGACGGCGGCAGCGGAGACCGATATATGTATGTAAAATGGGACGGAACGACTAAGGGCGGAACAAGAAAAGTAGCAAATGGAGTTTATCTAATTTGCGTGAAAATTTTTGAAACTGGAAAGGAGGCGGGCATATGGAAAAAGAAAATTGGAGTCGCATGGTAAACTTGACTTTTGTTAAACAAACAAAGCTTATTCTCTTAACTTTTGTTGCGCTATTTATCTCAACAGAAATAAACGCCGTAAATATTACATGCCTATACAATGTAAGAGGTGGAAAATTATTTAAAATGACGATAACTACAACTAACCCGATTGCCAATGGAAGACCTTTCACTTTTAAAACTAAAAGGTCATCGGATGGCGGAAGCACTTTTGGGGGAGACATACTGGGGCAACTAGTTCCTGCCGGCGGACAATTCGGAGTAGTTAATGGCGTTGTGGATTCAACACAACTTAATAAATGGGAAGGGAATGTATCTTATAACTACAAGAGACCCTACGGGCAGAAAACCGATTATATAAGAATCTTTATTTGGACTTCTTGTCCGGGGAATGTAATAGTAGAAGACAGTGTAGATATAGTAGTTAATAATTTTGATAATGACGGAATAAAAGTAGATTGTAATCCTATTACATCTAAAGATTTTGATAAGGGCTCTGGCATAAAAATAACTATTTATCCTATTCCTAAGGGGATAGAAGTTCCTGTGGTGAAAATATTTGATGCTTTTGGTTACGTTGTAAAAACTTTTTCAACTGAAGAAATAATGAAATATTATCAGGTTAATGATTCTTTATACGGAGTAGTTTATTGGAATGGTCGTAACGAAAAAGGAAATAAAGTATCAAATGGAGTTTATCAAATTTGTGCTCAAATGATAAAAGGAGAGGAGGCAGAAATATGGCGTCGAAAAATTGCAGTCTCAAGGTAAAATATACCTTACTAAAAATCTTCACAATAAGTTCTTTTCTGTGTGTTTCTTTGAATAATTCTTATGCAGCTGCAGATGCAGGAACTTACGCCCCTATGCTTACATACTGGGGTAACAGCGCAAGGACTCTTGGTATGGCAGGCGCTTTTTCAGGCATAGCAGATGATGCAGGTGCAGGGTATTTTAATCCTGCCGGTCTTGTCCAGTTAAATACGCAAGAATTGACTATGATGCATTCCATAGTATTTGCCGGAACAGGAACGTCTATGGAAATGTTAACTTATGGACGTCCAACATCAGCGACTTCCGGTTTTGCCGCCACTGTAATGCATTTTTATACCGGCGGAATGGCCCAAGCCGGTGTTGGAGGAGACGCGACTTTTTCAGATAGGGAAGTTGCTGTTTTGCTTACTTACGCTATGCGTTTTGTCGGACCTGTATGGATAGGCTTAAATGGTAAAGTATATAGTCACCAAATGTCGGCTATGAATGGTTTAGGGTATGGAGCCGATCTTGGACTTTTTGCTTTCCCTGAAAAGACAGTTTCGTTTGGTTTAGCAGTGCAAAATGCATGGAAACCTAAAATAAAACTTGCTGAAGAAGCCTGTGAATTTCCTGTTACTACGAGATTCGGACTCAGTGTAAAAGCTTTCCGTGGACTTATAATAGGCGCAGAATTAGTCTGGCCTGAATACAGATCTCCTACTTTCGGTTTCGGTATGGAATATAGACCAATACAAATGTTCTATTTAAGAACTGGAATTAATTCCGGAGCATTAGCTGCGGGTGTTGGTTTATGGCATGATATGAAAAGATTTGAAATTAGATTAGATTATGCATGGATGTTACCTTACCAAACAAGTGGAATGTATGGTGCAGGGCATAATATTTCTCTTAACCTTGCTTTCGGTGGCTACAGAGCCAAAGCTCTTTGCCCCACAGTTGCATTCTCACCAACTTCACCTTCCGAAGGAAAGAATGTTGTTTGGATATATTTTGATATAAATCCTCGTACAAAAGTAGAAAAATGGCAGGTCCTTATTAAAGATGAAGCAGGAACTGTTGTTAGAAAAATCGGCGCATGGGGAGAACCTCCCTATAGAGTATCATGGGATGGGAAAGACGACAATGCTCTAATCGTTCCCGATGGGAGATATTACTACCAGCTTACTGTTATAGAACAAGGTGGTAGAAAATGGGGATATGAAGGCTTCTTGTCCGCAATGTACACAGTAGGACCAGCAGGAACAGTTGTTATAAAATCTAAAGGCGAGTCTCCTGATTATATACAAGAAGAAAGAAGACAGAAATCTTCCGTTCCTGGAAAACAAAGAGGCAAAACTTACAAAAGATAAATAATTAATCTTTATAATTTAAGAATATAAACTAAAAGGAGGAGATAACAGTGTGGTTATTCCTTGCAAGCTTTTTAATGTTAAGGGTCGTCAAAGCGCCGACAGATAGTTTTGAAGTTATTGAAAAGTTGTTTATGAGAGAGCAGTATAAAGAAGCTCTGGCTGGTTATAAAGTCCTCGTAAAATATGAGGATACTGCCGAAGAAGCACTTTATAGAATAGGGGAATGTTACTATAATCTTCGCGATTACAGAGAAGCTATTAAGACCTTTGAATACTTGTTAAATACCTACAAGAAATCTTATCTTGCTCCTGAAGCGATATGGGGGGTTGGGTTGTGTTGGCTTGTTCTTGGTGACACAAAAATGGCAAGGAAATATCTTATTGATGAAATAGATAAATTCCCCGGATACGTGGATGAGAAAAGAACTCTATGCGGGAAGGGAATTACTCTCTATGCCGATGGAAAATATAAAGATGCATTGGTTTATCTTGAACAATTACACACCAAAGAAGGTTTATATTATAGGGCAAAATGTTATGCTGCTATGGGTGACCCACTGAGAGCAATTGAAACTTATAAAGAAGCTATTGACCGTTATCCTGGAACTAAATTGGCCGAATATTCAGCATTCTGTATGGGCGATGCTCTATTTGATAACAAGGATTATCCGGGTGCCGCAAAAAAATATGAAGATTTTATGAGAAAATTCGCATGGAGCGAATTAAAAGAATATGCAAGATATAAAATGGGATGTTGTTACTACGATGCAGGAAATTATGAAAAATCCATTCAGATGTTCCAGTATTCTATAAAATCTGAAGACCAGTGGCTTGCCGCTCATTCTTACTATCAATTGGGCATGGCAAGAAAAAAACTCAAAAGGATAGAGGATGCTATAACTTGTTTCCAGACAACCAAAGCTGATTATCCTACAATGAGAGTTGCCGCACTTGCACATGTACGATATGGACAATGTTTTATTGACAGGGGCGATACTACAGGCGCTCAGCTTTCTTTCCAGCAGGTAATATCCGCTTATCCAACTGGTAATTTTGCAGGACTTGGAGATTTCTTAACTGCATCCGCATTCTTTATAGAAAAAAGATATACAGAAGCAATTGAAAGATACCAGAGAGTATTAAATTTATTCCCAAAATCGGAAGTCATCCTTCCTTCTTATGCAATGATGCTTTATTCTTATTTACAACTCGGCAAATATGTTGAAGGAGCTTCTATAGGGACTTCTCAGTTGAAACTAATACCTCCTGATTCGGGAGAATTATGGGTAGGAAGATCTAAATTGTTCCTTGGAGAACTTTATTATTACCTTGATAGATATCCAAAAGCAAAAGAATTCTATGGCGAAGTTATGGATGAATTCTTAGATCCTGAAGTTAAAGCTCCCGCATTTCTTGGTAATGCATACTGTATTCTTGAACAGGGAGAAACTAAAACAGCGCACGATATGATGAAAGATGCTTACCAGAGATGGGGCGAATGGGATACAACACTCGCAATTTCAGCGCTTTACGGTTGGGGTATTGCCTCCTTTAATGGTGGAGATTTTGAAGATGCTTATAATACCTTTTTATTCGGTGTAGGTGATATGTATCCCGAAAAAATACCTGCTATAGCTGGAAATGCCTATTATCATGGAGGAAAAGCCCTTTCGGCAACGGGGAAATATGCCAATGCAATTGAATATTGGAAAAAAGTTTTAGATGAGTATCCTACCTGTCCGAGAGCACCAGATGCCGCATTTGACCTTGGTAGAACTTATTATATGGCAGGTAAATTCAGCGATGCCGAAGACAACTATACTCTTATACTTGAAAAATATACAAAATCTTCCAAAGCAAAAGAGGCTCAATTCCAGTTAGGCGCTGCTTATTATGCTGCAAAAGAATACGAAGATGCCATAAGAGAATACAATAAATTTATTAATTTATACCCGGAAGATACGTTGGCAAATCAAGCAAAAACTCAAATTCAAACTGCATTGTATATTTCTGGTACCGAAGACCCGGATAAATGGAAAGAGCTTATCAATAAATACCCGACTTCTGACTTAGCTGCGGAAGCTCAATATATGATAGCTGCAGATGTTTACAATAAAGAAGAATACGAACAGGCAATCGTGGAATTCCAAAAATTGGTTGTAAACTTTCCTAAGTCTCCTCACGCCGTAGAATCTCAATACTATATAATAGGTATCTATGGGACATTGAAACAATATGATAAAAAGATAGAAGAAATTAACCGATTCTTGAGATATTTCCCGAATGATAAAAAAGTTCCGGATATTTATTTCCAGTTAGGCGCAACTTACTTTAATTTGAAGAAATATATGGACGCGCTTAAACCTTTCCAGACTGTAATTGATAAATATCCAGATTATGATAAACGCAATGATGCAGGATATTATCTTGGAGTTTGTTATGACGCATTAGGTGAACCAGCAACGGCAAACAGATTAAAAGAGAAATTTAAGAAGAGCGACAAGAGTGGTGCAGCTGACACTACTGCTACTACCACGAAAAAATAATTGCTTGTAATAAAGGAAAAAGAAAAAGGGCGAGTTCTTCTCGCCCTTTTTCTTTTTTTCCCTACATATTTTATTTTAATCCGGTGTTTTTAAATAAAGATTAATTATTGACAAGAAAAGAGAATAGTATTAACTAAAAGAATAGAAATTAAAAAGGAGGATATATGAAAAGTTTAAAAATATTAGGACTTTTGGCGTTCTCTTCATTTGCATTTGGTGGGCAAATAAACAAAACGCTTGTATTTAAAACAAGTGATTTAAGTTTCCAGAAAATCAAAGGATATGATATAGCAACTCTAAAAGGTTGTGAACTTATGCATATTGCCGGTGCCCCTATGCTTCCTAAAGCCGTGATTCAATTTTTATTACCTAATGGGGCTATCGTTAGTAATGTTAAAATAATAACCTCTACAAAAGAAACTATTTCCGGGGAATACAACATATGCCCTGCTCAACTACCACAAACAATGTCGGCAACAAGATCTCCCGAATGGGTATCGCCGGATTTGAAAATATATAATCTGGATGCTCTTTTTCCTGCAACACTTATTGAACACTCTAACACAGGAAATATGGGAGGATACCGGATTGCAAGTTTTATCGTTTATCCTCTTCAATATAATCCAACAAAGAATAGCCTCATTCTGAATTCCAAAATGGAAATACAGATTAGTTATACAGAAGTTAGTTTGCCCGTGATTCAAAAAACAAAAGAGCAAAAAGCTATGTTTCAAAGCATAGTAAAAGAAAAAGTCCTTAATCCTGAGGCGCTTAATTACTACTCTCCTTCCGCTAAGTCACTTTCGGCCGATACTGCAGAGTATGTAATTATAACAACAGATTCATTCGTAACATCCTTCCAGCCGCTTTCCGACTGGAAAACAAAAAAAGGCGTGCCTGCAAGAATAGTAACGACAACTTCCATTTATTCTTCATATTCAGGCAGGGATAACCAGGAGAAAATAAGAAACTTTATAAAGTATGCGAATACAAACTGGGGAACAATGTGGGTACTTCTTGGCGGACAATGCGATTACGAAAACAACCAATTGATAGTGCCAAGGAGAGATGTGTATTACTGGACTTCCGGCAATGGAAGTTATACCGACGAAGACACAATTCCCAGTGATTTATATTTTTCCGACCTGGATGGAAGCTGGAATAACGATGGGGATGGTATATGGGGTGAAAAACCTTTAAACGGAGATACTTTGGATTACTATTCAGATGTATTTGTAGGAAGAGCATCCGTTCGCACTAAAGCACAAGTCACTACTTTTGTAAACAAAGTTTTAACTTATGAAAAAACACCTCCGGCAGGATATTTAAAACGAATTTTTTTGCCATCCGCAAGGGCATCTACTCAACACGATGGCACAAGAACGCCTAATGCAATTTCTACAATTACTCCGTCAGGCTTATGGGATATAAAGCTTTACGAAGCAAGCGGAAACTTGACGCGGACAAGAACTATTGACACTCTAAATTCAGGCGTAGGATTTACTCATTTATTCGGACATGGGAATTCATCAAGCGCACTTCTTTATACAAGCAGTCCTTATTTAGCTTCTAACAATATTGATACCTTAAGGAATGGAAATAAACGTGGAATATTAAACTCCTCCTGTTGTTTTGTAGGTGCTTTTGATAAGGGAACAAGCCTTTACGGATATGATTCTTTTGCCGAACATCTTTTAACTGCTACAGGAGGCGGAGTAGCAGCAATTATGAACTCAAGAGCCGGGTGGGGAGACCAGGTTTTGTTATACTGGTCAGAAGCACTAGATACGTCATTTTACAGTGAGGTTTTTTATCACAATAAATGGCATTTGGGAGAAGCCCATGCTATATCAAAAGACAATTTTGTGCCCCGAATTCAATGGACTGTAGGTTACGAATATATCTGGGCATGGGTTATATATGAGTTGAATTTGTTAGGTGACCCGGAAATGCCAATGTGGACGGATGAACCTGGGAATTTAATTGTTAACCGTAACGACACGCTGCAAACGGGGACAACAAGTTTTAATGTGAGCGTAACAAATAGTAAAGCTCCCGTAGAAAGCGCATTTGTTTGCGCAATGAAATCAGGAGAAATTTACACAAGAGGCTATACTAATTCAAGCGGTAATGTAACGCTTGATATTTCACCACCTGCTTCTGCTCCCGGGATTTTATATTTAACGGTTACAAAACATAATTACAAACCTCACGAAGATACCGTTATCGTTACAACTGTCGGGGCAGAGGAACAAACACAATCAATTGGAAACAGTTTCAACGTGGAACAAAGTGTCGGAAATAATATAATTACTTTCAGGTATTCAAGTAGTTCGAAAATTAAGCCACAAGACTTAAAGATTTATGAAATTTCCGGAAGAATAATAAAAACTATAGCACCTAGCAAAAACAACAAAGTTGAGTGGCATACAAGTAAGGTTCCTGCAGGAATTTATTTTGTGAAGTTTGCGGCAGGAAATTATAAAGTAACAAAGAAACTAATACTAATTCGGTAGAATAGATACCATTCTATCTGTATGCGGTAGAAAAACAAGAGTTTGTACGACTATAGATAAAAAATCTTGTTGACAATGATAGGGATTTGATTATTATAGCATAATAGTTTAAGTATTTAGTAAGGAGGATTACGAATGTATGGTGTTTTATTAGGATTTCATGTTTTGGTAGTCGTGTTATTAATTGTTGTTATACTTATGCAACAGAGAGAAGGTGGGTTCTCTACTGCGTTCGGTGGAGGTGGACAATCTGTGTTTGGCGGTAGAGGCGCAGCCCCGTTTCTTACAAAAACTACCGTAGTGTTACTCGCGTTGTTTATTATAACCTCGTTTAGTTTGACTATTTTAGGCAACAAGCGAGTAAAATATGAAACAGCGGTGGAAAAAGCAATAAAAAAAGGCGAGATGCAAACTAATATGCCGGCAGAAAAAACTCCAGCAGGGAATATACCAGCAGGAAAGGAATAAAATGGAAGCAATCATAGAAGTATCAGGATTTCAATACGAAGTTAAAGAAAATGCTAAAGTAAAAGTCCCTAAATTAAAAGGGAGCATAGGCGATAAGGTAAAATTTCCAATAATGATGCTAATAGATGGCAACAAACCTTTTATGGGCGATCCTTATGTGAAAAATGCCGAATGCGAAGCAGAGATCCTCAGAACAGCTAAATCAGCAAAAAAACTGAGATACAAATACAAATCCAAAAAGAATTATCGCAGGAAAGGTTCTCATCGCCAATGGTTCACGGAAATCCTGATTAACAGCATAAAATCCCACGTTTAATAATATCCACATTTGAATATGAAAGTAGGAATTGATATAGTGGATATCAAGAGAATAGGCATTCTTATAAAAAAATACGATTCCAGATTTTTAAACAAAGTGTTTACCGAAAAAGAATTAAAAGAATGGGAAACGCGAGGAAAAAGATTATCTTACTTAGCCGGTAGGTTTGCTACAAAAGAAGCTTTTTCTAAGGCAGTAAAAGTTAAAGGGTTGCATTGGAAAGATGTAGAATCTTTGGGCATTATCCCTGAAATTAAATTAAGAAACAAAAAATTAAAAAATGCAAAATTAAGCATTTCTCACACAGAAAAACTGGCGACGGCAGTAGTCGTGATAATATAAGGAATCATTTTCCTGCGGAAGCCATACAATGCTTAATACGAGATTTACATATAAGCTGTAACATCCTGCTTAGGCGAGAACAGTCTTGGCGTGGATAGAAAATTTAAAATGAATATATTTAAGAAAATAGCAAGTTTAAACTACAGAAAAGATATTTTACCATTACAAATGTTGAAAGAACCGGATAAAATACTACTTCTATTCCCAATAGAACCTTATAGAAGTGATTTAATTATTCCGGCAATAACTATCCTGAAAAATAAGTTTAACTCTTCCGATATAATAGGAATTACAAACGAAGATCATTCATTATCCATTAGAAACTCAAGATTATTTAATGAGGTTATTTGTTATGACAGCGTGCCTAAATTATTTTCCCGCAGGTTTTTTAAACTACGAAACGAAATAAGAAATCTACAGGCAGATATTTCAATAGACTTGAACTTAGAAAACGATTTGTTAACATGGATAAGCGGGGCGAGCCTTAGAATAGGTTGCATTCTTTCACCGTTCATAAACTACAGGATAAAGCTCAAAGAGATCGAGAACAAAGACAAAATCAGTTCGGAAGAAGTTGCAAATAAAATTATTAAAATATTATGTACAAGCCGCTAAAAAGCTACCTAATTTTTGCCGCTTTAGCAGTTACAATCCTGTTTTTGCTTTATACACAATACATTGCAAGGGCAATAGAAAAAGAAACGGAAACCACATCAACGGTTTATGGTAGGTTTTGTGCAAATATTACAGAAGAAGAAACATCCATCATTTTTGATGAAATAATTAAAGGGATATCTTTTCCTGTTATAGTTACCGGCCCGGAAGGAAATGTTTTATCTGCAAGGAATGTAAAATCTTCTACCCCTGATGTAATAAAGAAACTTGATAAAGAATATAAGCCAGTAGAGATTAAATACGACAATAAGATTCTGGCAACTGTTCATTATGGGAAAACACGATTACAGAAACTTTTAAATCTTGCGCCTTATGCAACCTTATCTTTAGGCCTTTTGCTTGTAATAATCGGACTATTTTGGTTGTATACACTTAAAAGAAGCGAAGAGAATGCTATTTTTGCTGGTATGTCAAAAGAAACAGCTCATCAACTTGGGACCCCGATTTCTTCTCTTATGGGGTGGAAAGAGTTCATAACGGACCCCAATATAAAAACAGCAATAAATGAAGACCTTGAACATATAAGCAAAGTAGTGTCAAGATTTCATAAAATAGGTTCTCCAGTAAAGCCAACAAATCAAAACTTATCAGATTTAATAAAAGAAGTGTTAAATTATTTAAATAAAAGAATATCCAGTAAAGTCAAGATTGAAACTGAAATGTTAGATACTATCACAGCTAATGTAGATGGCGAACTATTCTGTTGGGCAATGGAAAATATGATTAAAAATGCTGTAGATGCAGGGAGCACGGAGATAAAAATTATCGTACAAAAAGATGGAATATCCCGCCGTGGAGGTGATTCTTTTTCATCAGTCAAGGTAAGCGTAGAAGATAATGGTAAGGGAATTCCTAAAAGTGTAGCCAAAAGAATGTTCATTCCCGGCTATACTACAAAAGAATACGGCTGGGGAATGGGACTTGCTTTAGTAAACAGGATTGTATTTGTACATAAAGGGAAGATTTTTTATAAACCACAAAAATCCGGAACAGGCTCTATATTTACTTTAATATTGCCTTCTATAAAAGGAAATAAAGAAATATGAATAAAAAAATATTATGGATAGATGATGAGGTTGAATCACTAAAATCACACATTTTAATCTTACAAGGACAGGGATATCTTGTTAAAGGCGTATCAAATGGGGAAGAAGGCTGCGATTTTATGAAAAAAGAATCCTTTGATTTGGTGCTGTTGGATGAAATAATGCCGGGGAAAGATGGCCTGGAAACACTTAATGATATAAGAAAAATCAATTTAAATGTTCCTATTGTTATGATAACAAAGAGTGAAGAATCTGCACTTGTGGATAAAGCATATATTCGCGGAGTTAATGACTTTCTGATAAAACCCCTGAATCCCAACCAATTAATAGCTACTTGTAAAAGAATTTTTGAAAGAGATATGCTTATACAGAAAGGTATTCCGCAAGAATACTCTAAGTTTTATGCTCAAGTTATACAGCAAGTAAATCAAGGGCTAAGCTGGGAAAAATGGGCAGCGCTTCATTGTGAACTATCCAGGTGGTCAATAAAAATAGGACAAAATACGGAAGTTAAAAATTTACATACGGAACTGATCCAGGAATGTGAAATTGCTTTCTCCAGATTCGTAGAGCTTAATTATACACGGTGGATGAAAAACGAATCAAATCCACCTATGTTCTCTCCTCAACTAATGACAGAATATGTGGTTCCACAAGTTCAGGAAGTCCCAAAGGTTTATCTTTTTATTATGGATTGCATGCGGGTTGACCAGTGGTTCTTAATACGCCCGTTTCTTGAGGAATTTTTTGAAATAAAAGAAATTTTTTATTCTTCCATATTACCATCCGCTACACCTTTTGCAAGAAATGCAATTGTCAGCGGATTGTTCACAAAAGATATTGCAGAAAAATATCCCGAGTGGTGGGAGCCGGAATCTAATAAATATGAATCGGAATTGCTTGAAGCACAAATGCAAAGGATAGGAATAAAAACACAATATGTAAGAGTAAAAAACAGGGAAGACGAAGAAAACTTACATAAAAACCTTACTAGCCATAACGATTCAAAAATTGTTACAGTAATAGTCAATTTCCTGGACTATCTTGTACACGCAAAATATGAGTCAATGGTAGTAGACGAATTAATACCTGATATGGAAGCTTTGCGTTCCCTGACTGTATTGTGGTTTGCCCGATCTCATATTTATGCATCTCTAAAAAATTTAAGCAAGGAAAAGGCTGTTATAATTCTGACTACTGACCACGGAGCGCTATATGCTAAAAGACCTTCTCTAATTTATGGAAGTAAAGTAATATCCCGAAATTTAAGATATAAATATGGGCCTGCGCTAAGATGCAATCCAAAAGAAGCTTTATTTATAGAGAATCCTGCAGATTATAAATTACCCGGCAATTCAAGATATGGGATAGCAAAAGAAGATCATTACTTCATATATCCGACACATCCGCAAGAATATACCAAAGAATACAAAAATACTTTTCAACACGGTGGAATATCTATGCAGGAAATGATTATCCCTTGCGTTACCTTAATACCAAAGAAATAATAACCTGCTTGTCTTTTTATTATCTTAGAAGGTATCATCCTCTTGTGGTTTACGCAATAACTATTTGCTCCTATTTTCTAAAATAATCTTCTAGAATCTGCCTGTGGTCAAATACAATATTTTCAGGAAGGTTATTTTTATTAAATAGTTTTGCGTTTGCGGCATCACTATCTGGTTTAAGGATGCCGTTACCTTTAGCAGTAAATACAACCGACACTGAATGCCCTCTAGGGTCACGAGAAGGGGCGGAGTAGACTTTGAATTGCTGTAAATTCGTTAAGTCCAAAGATGTTTCTTCTTTAGTTTCTCGCATGGCAGCGGATTCAACAGTTTCGCCGTAATCTACAAAACCGCCCGGAAGCGCCCAACCGTAAGGCGGGTTTTTTCGCTCTATAAGAATAATACTGTTGTTATATTCTATAATGATATCTACGGTTAAATCCGGAGTTTTGGGTCTCATTTTTATAAGAAGCTCTTGGGCGAAGCCCTTAGAGATTCATATCCAGCTCCGCTGGACGTCAAAATACGGCCAAATATATTTATTGTTCTTATCATTTTAATACTTGATGCGGAAGAGCAAGTTGGTATAATCTTAGTATTTTTTATTCTACTGTAACCGATTTAGCAAGGTTGCGAGGTTTATCAACATCAAGCCCTCTTAATGTTGATATGTAATAAGCTAACAACTGAAGCGGTAGGGCAACAAGTAATGGGGAAAGGATTTCGGAACATTCCGGTATATAAAATATATCCTTTGTAAGCTCTTTAATTTTCTTATCACCTTCTGTTGCTACCGCAATAATCTGCCCACCACGCGCCTTTACTTCTTCTATATTGGAAAACATTTTTTCGTATATGTTAGATTTTGGAATTATACATACAACAGGTAAGTTTTTATCTACCAATGCAATCGGTCCATGCTTCATTTCGCCTGCCGGGTAGCCTGTTGCATGGATATAAGACACCTCTTTAAGTTTCAGGGCACCTTCAAGAGCTGAAGGGTAATTTATACCTCTGCCAAGGAAAATAAAATTAGAAGATTGATGGAACTTTCTTGCTATTTCTTCGACTTGTGAAGCTCTATCCAGAATCATCTGCATTTTGGAAGGTATTGCCCGCACTTCTTTTAACAGCAAAGCAAGTTCATCGTCTTTGGTAATCCACTTTAACCTTGAGAAATATAGCGCAAATAAATAGAGAGCAAATAATTGCCCCGTATAAGCTTTTGTAGATGCTACTCCAATTTCAGGTCCCGCATCTATGTTTATTATATCATTTGATTCTCTTGCTATGGTACTGCCGGCAACATTTACAATCGATAATACTTTCAAAAAGGCTAATTTTGCTTCTCTTATTCCTGCTAATGTATCTGCGGTTTCGCCTGACTGTGAAATTGCAATAACCAATGTTTCCCCTGAAGTTACAGGATTGCGATACCTAAATTCCGAAGATATGTCAACTTCCGTATGTATCCTGCACAAGCTTTCAATAATATACTTGCCTACGTGTCCTGCATGCCAGGAGGTTCCGCAAGCTTGAATTAATATTCTCGATAGTTTTACGAGTTCACTGTCTTTTATGGATAAAGGAAATGGCTTGAACAATTCTTCCGATTGTAATCGTTTTTCTATTGTTTCATGAATCACTTTAGGTTGCTCATAAATTTCTTTTAACATAAAATGTGAAAATCCACTCTTATCCGCTTCCAATACTTTGCCATCCAAATATACCGTTTTTCTTTTGATTTCATTGGAATTCCTATCAGTTATTTTTATACTGTCCTTTGTTAGTGTGCAAATTTCATTATCTTCGAGATATATTATTTTTCTTGTCAAACCAACTATAGCAAGGATGTCTGATGCCACAATATTGTCTGTTTCTCCAACGCCTATAACAAGAGGAGTATTCTTTTTACAGCATACGATTTTACCAGGTTCTTTCGTTGAAATAACCGCAAAAGCATAAGAACCATCTATTTCATTCATCGCTTTTATTACGGCATTCTCAAGAGAATCGGTATAGTATTTCTCTATCGTATGGGGAATTACTTCTGTATCCGTAAATGACCTAAAAATGTGATGTTCGGAAATTAATTTCTCTTTTAAATTAATATAGTTTTCAATTATTCCGTTGTGAACGACTGCAATAGAATCCGAGCAGTCCAGTTGCGGATGAGCATTTTCTTCTGAAGGTTCACCGTGAGTTGCCCATCTCGTATGTCCAATACCAACATTACCTTTTAATGGTTCTTTATCAAGTAAATCCGCAAGGACTTTCAGTTTTCCAATAGCCCTTTTTATACGAATTTCTCCATCGTAAATAGTTGCTATTCCTGAAGAATCATAGCCTCTATACTCAAGCTTCCATAAGCCCGCTAATATTACCGCATTTATATCTCTGGAACCAATATACCCCACTATACCACACATAAGAGCATTCTATATTCAATTAAGCAGAAGTCAATTAAAAAATTAGATTAATCTTACGTTTGTTTCTATCTATATGCTATATATTAGCAAGTCTGCCTGACAATATACAGCAAAAATGCTTGCGTTACTCTATGCTATTTAGATACAAGTAATTTTTTAGTTGATTTTTAAGAAATTCAAGATTACACTTCTCTGATGAAAAAAACAATGAAAATTAAATATTCTATAGTCATACCAATATATAACGAAGAAAATATAATCCCTGAGCTATATTCTAGAACAACTAAAGTTCTTGGCTCTGTGGATAAAACGGGATATGAAATAATATTTGTAGACGATGGCAGCAACGACCATTCGCTTGAAATATTAGAAAAACTATACAAAAAAGACTCTAAAATAAAAATTGTTAGCCTTTCTCGTAACTTTGGGCATCAAGAAGCTATTTCTGCCGGCATTGATTTTGCAAAAGGAAATGCGGTTATTACTATGGATGGAGACTTACAAGACCCACCTGAAATCATTATTGAATTTATAAAAGAATGGGGAAAAAACTGTAAAATAGTATATGGTATAAGAAAAAACACAAAAGAATCTTTTCAAAAAAGAGTGTTCTCTAAAATGTTTTACCGGGTATTTAATAAATTGAGTAATGTAAAAATCCCCCTGGATGCCGGGGATTTTTGTCTTATGGATAGAGAAATTGTTGATATTTTAGTTAACCTTCCGGAAAAAGTCAGGTTCTTGCGAGGTATTCGACCATGGATAGGTTTTAAACAGGGTTTTGTAAAATACAATAGAGATAAAAGATATGGGGGGAAGGCAAAATACACCATAAACAAATCTACAAAGCTTGCAATTAACGCATTAGCTTCTTTCTCTTATTTGCCGTTACATCTATTTGTAGGAATAGGTTTTTTCACTTCTTTATTTAGTTTTATAGGTATCGTATTGACTATAATAGCAAAGTTCGCAGGCATAGAAGTTGTAAAAGGATGGACATCTACAATCATGGTAATTCTTTTGCTTGGTGGGATTCAATTAATTATGTTAGGTATTATAGGAGAGTATATAGAGAAAATTTTTGAAGAAACCAAACATCGTCCCCTTTATATAGTAAATAAACTTGTAGGAATAACGCCAAACCAATTACCCAGAGGTAGGCAAGTATCAAAATGATACCTCCATCTTGGCAGGATAATCCATCTTTCGCCAAGAAGTCCTACCAAAGAAATCGGTAGGCAAAACAACTATGGATGCTCGCGAATATTCAAAACATTTTGAGTTGGAATCAAAACATTTCTGGTTTAAAGGCAGAAGAATAATTTTATCAAAAAGCTTAAAAAATATAGTTAAGAGCAAAGATATCAAAATTCTTGATGGTGGTTGTGGGACAGGCGGAAACACATCTTGTCTTGCCAATCATGGTATTGTTTTTAGTGCTGACAACTCTCGTATTGCAATTCAATTCGCAAAGGGAGAAAATAAAAGACTTGTCGTAAGCACAATCGAAAGCTTACCTTTTAAGCAAAACACTTTTGATATAATAGTTTTATTGGACGTCCTGGAACACATAAAATCAGAAGATTTTGCTATATTAACAATAAAAAAAGCATTGAAAAATAAAGGATACTTGATAATTACCGTTCCTGCTTTTAATTTTCTTTGGTCGAGCCATGACAAAGCGTCTCATCACAAGAGAAGATACACATATGCCACATTAAAAAAAACATTGCAACGGGCAGGATTTCGCATTGAAAAATTAAGTTATATGAGTTTTTTCTTATTTCCATTTATTTGTATGATAAGAATTATGAGAAATTTTTGTTTTCTAAATAAAACTACCTCTGATCTGGTCCCGATAAATAATATACTAAACAATGCACTAACCTCTTTATACTACATAGAAGCGTGGTTACTAGGGCATATATCCTTCCCTTTCGGAACATCTCTTTTATGTATTGCAAAAAAATAATAACAACGCTTTATTCAAAGTATTTTTTCTTGACTTATTATGTTTTAGGCATTAACCTACAGAATATAATATATCCGCATTAGATGATATAAGGAACTTACTATAGATTATTGAAGGTTTATAGGAGAGTAATCAAAATGAAAAAAATATTAATTCCTTATATTGTTGCTTTGTCTATTTTAATCCCTTCCGGCAAGTATTTATATGCGACTTCCGAAGCAGGTGCTGTTTTTCTTATAATTTATCCCGGAGCAAGACCTAACGGCATGGGAGCTGTATTTACCGGCATATCGGACGATGCTATTGCCACTTATTATAATGATGCAGGCATGGCATTCCAGACTAAAAATGACGTTTCTTTGATGCACGCAAATTGGTTGCCAGGGCTATATCCCGGTATGTATTACGAGTTCTTTTCGGTTGTACACCCTGTTAATAATGGGATATTAGGAGGAAACCTTATATATCTTACTACCGGGAATACAGAAGGTACTGATGATAACGGGAATAAGATAGGCGAGTGGACAACTTGGGATGCTTCGGTTAAAGTAAGTTATGCAACAAAATTAAGCAAAACTCTGGGAATTGGTATAGGAGCTAAGTTTATATATAGTTTCCTTGCCCCTGTAGACATTATACAAAAACTTTACGGAAGAAGTATTAGATATGGCGGCTCGGGTAATTCATGGGCATTTGACGTTTCTACTTTTTACAAGATTAATTCAAAAACACGAACAGGACTCTCTATCCAGAACATTGGTCCGGACATAAAATATATAGAAGCCGGGGTAGGCGATCCTCTTCCATTGACTCTTAGACTAGGGTTATCCCGTGAGATTTTTAATAATAAGGATGGAAATGCCCTTTTGATATCCGTAGAGTTAACTAAGATACTCGTTGGCTTTAAATCTGAATTGGATAGCATACAAAGAGACTCCAAGGGAGGATTTACTTACCTTTACCGTGATACATGGAAAGGAATTGGAGCGGAATATATATTGGGAGGAATTTTTACTCTGAGAACCGGTTACTTCGCAGATGCTATTGGAAGAAGACAGGGATTTACTTTCGGAGGAGGAATAAAATTGAAAAAATTTAGATTTGATCTTGGAATTGACAGTCGACTATACGAATTTCCTACTGATAATTATCGTTTGTCTCTACATTTTTCTTATTAGTATAACCTGCGCCTCATAAAGTTTCCATTAAAATGAAAATTTTCAAAAATCCTGATGCATTAAAAGACATAAAAATCGAATCTGTTTCTGTCGGAACATTTGATGGGGTACATTCCGGGCATATTAGAATTATTAATGAATTAATAAAATCTCAACATTCTTTAATCATAACTTTTGAACCGTACCCAAGAGAAGTGCTTTTTAAAGATAAAAAAAACCTCAAAAGAATTACTTCTTTAGAAGAAAAAACAGAAATTTTAAACTATTTAGGAATAGAAAACATACTTGTATTAACTTTTGATTCTTATTTGTTGTCTATGGCAGCAGATGACTTTATAAAATGGGCATTAATTGACCACATAAAACCGCTTAAAGTTGTTGTTGGCTATAACCACAGGTTTGGTAAAAATGGGACCGGGAATTTCCATTCCCTTGTTAATATGGGTAAATGTTATGGGTTTGAAACCATTCAAATACCTCAGGTATTTGTAAACGAAATACCGGTTTCAAGCAGTTTAATAAGGACTCAAATTTCAAACGGAAAAGTTTCTGAAGCAAGCGCTTTGCTCGGAAGGCCATATTCAGTATCTTCCAAAGTAATTACCGGGAACAGAATAGGGCGTAAATTAGATTATCCAACGGCTAACCTTGAAATTCCTCAAAACAAACTTATCCCCAAATCAGGCGTATATGGGGTAACGATAACATATAACAACCAAAAATTTATAGGGATGGCAAGTATCGGACAATTCCCTACATTTAACAAACCATTTGGATTTGAAGTTAACATTTTCGATTTCAATGGAGATTTGTTAAACAAGAAACTTAAAATAGAATTTATTTTTTACATCCGAGAAAATCGTAAATTTGATTCATCGGAGCAGCTTAAATTACAATTAAATAAAGATAAAGAGATAGCACGAAAGTTTTTCCATATCTAAAAAAATGAAAGCTTATTTTATATCAGACCAACATTTTAGGAATTCTTATGAAAAAAGCGAACAAATAAAACTTGATAAGTTCCGGAGATTTATTGAACACATCAAAGGGTGCGATGCGTTATTTATAGTAGGTGATTTGTTCCATTTCTTTTTTGAATATAAAACCCAAGTACCCAAAACTTGCTTTGAAGTTCTGACCATACTTAAATCCTTACAGGACTCGGGAACTAAAATCCATTATTTTGCTGGCAATCACGATTTCTGGTTAGGAGATTTTTTTTCTGAACAAATTGGTGCAACAATATATAAGCATGCACAATCTATGATTCTTGACGGAAAGAAGTTTTTCATAACTCACGGAGATGAATTTGTCGCCGGAAATAAGGTTTTTAGATATATACTAAGAAATAAACTATGCATAAGATTTTTTTATTTTGTTCATCCGGATATTGCTTATAAAATAGGTGCTATAGTTGCTAGCGGATGCGGAATATTATCTCACAAAAAAGGGCAAGTTCTATTAATAAAAGTTTACAGAATCGTAAAACAAAAGTTTTTAGATAGCTTTGATTTTGTAATTTTTGCGCATATTCATTCTCCACACTGGTTACACCTTAAGAATAAGGATGTTGCAATACTTGGTGATTGGGTAAGACATTTTTCCTACGGAAAATTTGAAGAAGGGAAATTCAAAATGTATTTTTGGAAATAACCTCTTGCTTTTTTACTTACCCTTTTGTTTAGCAGAAATATAGAGATACTCCCTATATCCCTTTTCAACAACAAACAGATAAGTGAGCGTTATTTAACCAATTCCACTTTTCCGGCTTTAAGACACTTTGCGCAAATGTAAATGTTTTGAGTTTTGCCATCAATTTTCGCTTTGACCTTTTGGAGATTTGGGAACTGTATCTTTGTAGTTACGCGATGAGAGTGGCTTACATTTGCACCGTAGAGTCTTTTTTTGCTGCAAACTTCGCATCTACGAGACATTTTTCAACTCCTTTATTGCTTTTATGGGGTCTTTGGTCTTAAATATCCCTGCTCCACTGACCAGTATTGTAGCCCCCGCCCTAACAACTTGCGGTGCCGTAGAGATATTTATTCCCCCATCAACTTCTATTTTTATATTCTCTTTACTTAATTTTTTTATCTTTTCGATCGGCTCGCACATAAACTCCTGCCCACCAAATCCAGGGTTTACAGTCATAACCAGAACAAAATCCAGATTATGAATAAACGGTAAAATATTTTCTAATGGAGTCGCCGGTTTAATAACAATGCCTGCCTTTTTATTGTTTTTCTTTATGTATTCAATAACTTGTTCAGTTTTATTTGTTGCTTCAATGTGAAAACTTATCCAATCTGCGCCTGCATCTACAAATTGTTGAATCCAGTTTTCAGGTTTTTCTATCATTAAATGAACATCGAGAGGAAGTTTCGTAAGTTTACGAATCCCTTTAATTACTACGGGACCAAAAGTGATGTTGGGCACAAAATGCCCATCCATAACATCAAGGTGAAGCAAATCACATCCTCCCTGCTCCAACATACTTATATCTTTATCCAGCTGAGAGAAATCAGCAGAAAGTAAAGAAGGCGCTATTTGTATCATTAAGAGTTATTATTTAACACTGTTTATGCCAAATGTCAAGCAAGATTTCTTTTCTATTAGCTATTTTACATTCTTAACTGCTTTCTGATACGTTATGAAAAGCAGGACTCTTTAGCAAACTCATTACCCCTGATGAAGCAAGCAGGAATAAAAATGGCAGCGTTTGTATGTTATACCAGAACCATGCTATATGAAAAAGACTGTGAACAGCCGTAAAATAACATATATAAAATCCAATAAACAAATTCTTACGCCAATCAATAAAAAACCCTTTAATTGCAAGTGCTATGATTATTAAATTTAACAACATAAAGAGCATTATAAAAAGAGACGGGGGTTTAGAATAAGGGAATTTAATATACAATCGGCCAATATTGGTTATTGCCGTAAAGAAATAATCTTTTGGATGTTTTCTGATATTCTCTTTCGCCCTATCCAAAAAAATTTTATTTGCTTGTATTTCAGGGAATTTTCTAAACTCCGTTATGTATATTTTGAATTGCGCCGCACCGGGTAAATCCGAATAAGATTTATCTTCTTTAGGCGCGCTCGTTAGCCATAAAGAATATCCTATATTTAAACTGGTAAAAATCACTTCCTTTTGTACTTTATAATTATATATTGCCCATGGAGTTAAAACAAGAAACATTACCAAAACGAGAGGAATAAATAAAAGTAATTTATTTAGTTTTTTCTTATACCAGAAAAAAAAGCCGTATATAAACATAGGTATCCATAACAAAAAAGCGGTAGTTCTTGTAAGAGTTGCTATGCCAAGCAAAAAGCCCGTTAAAATGAATAACCCTATTTTTTCCGTTCGCAATGCTCTAAAAAAAACAAAGATTGTGCACGCCATTAACATCATAAACAAATTATACGTTGATAGAAATCCAACCGCACGATATAAAGTAGGCGACACTATCATCATTGCAATAGCAAACAATCCTGCTTTGGGATTCTTAAATTCTTGTTTTGCTATCAGGAAGATAAATATTCCCGTGATAACGTTAAACATTGCCTGAATTATATATATTAATAGTGGACTATGAGTGCAAACGCCATAGATAAAAGCTAAAAACAGAGAATAAAAAGGCGGGACCTGAGAATGCCAACCATCCCAGATATAACCATTTCCTGCAAGTAAATCAATAGCTGACTGGTCATAACTGATTGCATCGCCTACAAGCTTTATAGGGCTGGAAATTAATATATATATTACACAAAATATGAATAAAACAGATGATAATATAATTAAAGATGTACGCTCTTTTCGCTCCATAAATCTTGAAAGCTTCATATTTTTAATTTAGAGAAATGTTA
>JAQTXJ010000025.1:23661-31047 GCA_028688815.1 bacterium
TAACGCTCCTTCGTCGCGAACTCTAACTAAAAAAATAGCGGCACCGGGATTTGAACCCGGGTCACATGGCTGAGAACCATGCATCCTGGACCGGACTAGACGATGCCGCCATCATACGATACGTCTTTTACCTTATCATTCCAATAATTGCCGCAAGAATCGTTACAATTCCAATGGGAATCTGCCATCCCATAAGCGCTGTATTTGCTTTTTCTAAAGATTCCGAAGAGCTTGGAAGCAATTTCAATAAATCCATAATCAACATCATCCCGGACAATAGCCCCATTAATCCAGGCAAGAAAAAAGACATTCCTTTGGAAAACGAAGCAATCCCAACAACAATTACCACTATTCCAATTGGAAGTTTAAGTCCTAAAAGAGATTTATTTGCTTCTTCAAAAATAGGTATTTTATTTAAAACACCCATTAAAAGAATCATTCCTCCAAGTAATAAAAATTCCATTTCCCCTCCTAAACAACAGGAAATAATTCTTCAAAGTATTTTTTACTCCTGTTAACTTCTTGCAATTCCTTATTCTTTTACTTAATATACATATTATAAAAATGCAAGAAAAATTATTCAAACAGGTAAAACAACATACCTGTAACTATTACCTCCGCTCAATCTATAAAACCATTTTTTAAACAATTTTCGCATACCGTTTGTATTTTTGCATCTATCGTTTTCGACCTGACTATTTTTCTTGCAGTTCTGTATTTTAAATTGTTCCAGATATATTGAAACTTTTGGTTTGTCATATTTCCGAACATATCTTTTTCACTATATACCGCACAACAGGGAGCTACGCTCCCATCCCAATTTATAACGGCAGTTGTCCATAAAAAACTACAGTATGATTTTTTATTTTTTCTTGTTTTAGTAGCATAATCATATCTGCTATACTCTTCGTTTGACGGCAACCAATATTCTACGTTCCGGAATTTCTCTTCATCGTTCATAAACAATTCTCTTCCCGTATCACACCTAATTTTCCCCAGGAGAAAATCAACGCCTAATTTTTTTGCCATTGCTCTTGCTTTATCTATTTCCATTTCGTTGTATTTTGTTACTAAAAGTTGCCATATTATTTTTGGGACAGCGCTTTTATATTTTTCTTTTGCCCTTAAGACTAAATTTATATTCTCCATTACCTTATCAAAATTGCCATCTTGCCTGTATTTTTCATAAGTGTTTTGGGAGACTCCATCAATAGAAACATACAAATAATCAATCCCTGAAGATATTATTTCTTGCGCCATTTTTTCATCTAATATGTTTAGATTTGTAAATATAGAGGTTTTAATGTTGGCTTTGTGCGCATATTTCAACATTTTATAGATATCATCATTTAAGAAAGGCTCTCCCCAATCTCCGATTGAAATTTCATAAAGCCATATTCCAAGTTCATCTACTATTTTTTTAAAAGTCCTGAACTCCATTTTTCCTATGGGATATTCTTTTCTCTCCTGCCCTGTAGGACACAACGGGCAATGAAGATTGCAAATATTCGTTACGTCAACTACTAAATATTCCGGCAAGCCTAATACAAAACTGTTTTTTAAAACGTTATTCTGGAAAGATATAAGATAATGATTAAACGATTTCAACCAAAGTCCGATTTTATGTTTTAGCCACATTTCTATTTCCTATGCACAGATATAGAAGATAATATCTTTGTAAAAGCAACCCAAATATAAACGCCTCATAAATTATGGGGTTTTTAAAAATCCACTTTTTATATAATTGCAGGGCAATAAAAAACGCTTTCAATCCTCGCCCCCACAATATGGATAAAATTATATTTCGATTTTTATAAATATGCGGATATTTTGTAGAGAACTTAAACTGGGAATTATATTCTACCTTTATTCTTTTAACAAACTTTACGAAGCTCCAGGGGATTACCCTGTGACAGATGACAGCATTTTTATTACTCGTTAACTTGCCTAATTTAGTTGCCCGTAAATAAAGGTCTGTATCATCAAAACCGTAATTAAACCCGATGTCAAACCCGTTTAATTTTTCTAATATATCTTTTCTATATGCTACATTACAACTTATAAAATTTCCGGCTGTTTCATCCAATACATAATGAGCAAAGGGATTAACTTTTTTTGTTTCGGTTATGACGCATCCTGATACTCCGATTAACTCTTTATCAAGAAATGATTTTGCGATTTCTTTCAACCAGTTTTTATCAGCAAGACAATCCTGGTCGGTAAATGCCACAATTTTGCCTTTAGATAGTTTTATGCCTGTGTTTCTTGCGCTGGCAACGCCTTTATTCTTTTGTTTTACATAACGAATATTCGTTTTATCTTTAATGAACTCTTCAAGAAAAGTGGATGTTCCATCTTTTGAGCCATCGTCTACGACTATTATTTCATAGTTCTTTTTATCAAAGTTTTGGGTAATTAATGATTGCAAGGAATCTTTCAAGAGGTCTTTGGAATTGTAAGCGGCAACTACTACACTTATTAAAGGCTCATTCATTTAAAACCTATTTTTCTTCATACTCATCAAGCCTTCTTCTATTCCTACGGGTGCCATTTTTAACTCTCTTTCCATTTTTTTAGTTACGTAAGAAGTATTCTCGGGCCTTGGCGCAATGTTTTTGAAAAACGCACTTTTAACAGGAACAATCAAAGATTTATTCAGCCCAAAGATTTCTGCAATTTTCAATGCAAATTCATATCTTGTAACAACATTTTTGCCTGCAATATGAAATGTTCCACTTTGATTCAGCTCTATTATTTTCCATATAGCTTCTGCGCAGGCAACGGAATAAAGAGGCTGCGTATAGATATCGTCCACCATACGAATTTGTTCCGATTGCATTAACATTTGTATTTCCCACGTAACCGGGTTTAATCTTTCAAAGGTTTCATTCCAGCCATACATCAATATTGGTCTTACAATTACATAATCGGTTTTACTTTTTTTTATGATATTTTCGCATTCTGCCTTTTGCATCCCATATTGATTTACAGGATTAACGCCATCTTCTTCTTTGTAGGGAGGAGTTTTCCCATCAAACACCGCATTAGAAGAAAGATATATTATTTTTGTATTGTATTTTTTGCATTCTTCCAATATGTTTTTTGTACCTTTTACGTTTATTTCATAGGAATTTTTAGGGTTTTTCTCTACGGAATCAACATTTGTAATACCGGCAGTATGAATTATCCAGTCAGGGTAACTTAATTTGAAAATGCTATTTATTTGTTCGGGTTTTCTGACATCCATACATACATTATATTTGGATTTTACAAATTTTTTATTAAGCTCGTTAGGAAATATCTTGTATGTATTATATTCGTGAGGTGCCGTTTCGGCTAAACTTCTCCCCAAAAGTCCCGTTACTCCAGTAATTAAAACATTCATTTGTCTATATTATATCCTTTGAACCAGAGACCCATCAGTCCTTTGGCTGAGAAAATTATGTCCGAACTAATATAACTTTATGATTAACTATAGATTGGGATTACCAATTTATCCAAATATAAAAAACAAGTACTACCTATAGCTATCCGGTATTATTTTACAGGAGTCAGCATAAAGTCAACTTTTTTAGTTTCGCCATTGACTATTTCTACATCCTGAGCTTCCGTTTCATAATCCATCATACTAATGACTATTGCATAACTTCCTGTCGGCAGGAAAAGTTTATAGTTTCCGTTTTCGTCAGTATTTACGCTTAATCCTATTTTCTTAATATTTATAACTCCTTTAATTGGCGAGTTGGTAACCTTATTAATTAGTCTCCCTTCCATTATCCCGGCAATTACCTTAGGTTGAGCTTTTGCACAACAAATCGGGAAAGATATTCCAACGGTAATATCCCATGGCATTACATCTTCTTCTCCATAAAGTCCATAGTGCCAAACGTGCATTGGTGGTTCGCCTGTACCCCATGTTCCGTATTCAACTGCTGCCAATAAGTTAACATCTTTCATCATCTTGTGTTCGACGCCCAAAACAACACGTTTGGGATTTCCCATTATGCCAATATCCCCGGAATACGGCAAAACATCAGCAGTTCCTTCCAAGAATATACCAAAAGGCATAGTAAGTTTTATACCTAATGGGAAACGATTCATAGGAATAGTATCTCCACTCCCTATATTATACAACCAATCTACGTTTACATGCAGGTTAAAATCTTTAACTATTGCTTGAGAATAAATAGCTTTTATTCCGACGCCGACTTTGCCCGTAGAAAATTTTGGACACCAGCTATCAGCTAATGGAAGTTCTTCAGCTCCTGTCGGTATTCTAATAAAATTTTGTATTGCGGCATTTTTAAGAAATGCATATTTCCATCCAATATCCATATCTCCAAAACCCATAGCATAGCAAGCACCTCTACCATAATGGTAACGGATAATCGGCGGGGTAATTCCTACTTCAAGTTTATTTATCGGAACCCACTTAACTCCATATATAAAAGCAACGTCTCTTTGCCAATACGCATTATCCGTACTTCCCATATCCATTACATAACCTTTAACGTCAAAATTGCCGCGCAGTGTCCCCTGGGTATCTACGTCTGCAGGCAAAACGTACGCAGCATTTACTTTTAACGCCACCAAACTCAACAAAAACATACTTCCCAATATAAGTTTTTTCATCTCTCCCCCTCCTGTTTAATATATTTAACTTATAAGTTAAAATATTCTGCCTGTTTTGTCAAGAATTTAAACAAGCTTTGTCAAAATTCCTAAATTATTTCAGTTTTTTGTAATTCTGAAACAATTCCGTTGAAAAATATCTCAATCCGGTATCGGCTATGATTGTTACGACAATATCGCCTTTTTTCATTTTTTTGCCTATTTCAAACGCTGCCAATACATTTGCTCCGGATGAAATTCCCGCTACAATACCTTCTTCTCTCCATAGACGCTGTGCGGCAGCAATAGCATCATCTTCGTCAATCTTAATAATATCGGTAGCCAATTTGCAATCCATATTGTACGGGATAAAGCCTTCTCCGATACCCTGAATCTTGTGAAATCCTGACTTGCATCCCGATATTACGGCAGAACTTTTAGGTTCAACCACAACTCTTTTTACTTTAGGATTTTTTCTTTTTAATACTCTTGCGACTCCTGTAAACGTCCCGCCGGAACCGCAAGCGGCGACAAAAGCGCCAAGTTTCCCGTTAGTTTGTTCTAATATTTCTTTCGCAGTAATTTCGTGCGCTTTGGGATTATCGTCATTTGTAAATTGGTTCGGGATGAAAGAATTTTTGATTTGTTTGTGAAGTTTTTCCGCTGTGCTTACCACGCATTCCATATCTTCTTTACTGACTCCTCTTTTTTTATCTTTGCATTTGACTAATTCAACTTTTGCCCCGAATAATTCCATCATCTTTATACGTTCTTCGCTTGAAGATTCAGGCATTACGGCTATCATCGGGTATCCCTTCAGGGCACACACAAATGAAAGTCCGATTCCGGTATTTCCCGAAGTTGGCTCTATAATTGTAGTTCCTTTTTTTATGTCGCCTCTTCTTTCTGCTCCTTCAATCATTTTCAGAGCAATCCTGTCTTTTACGCTTCCGCTTGGATTAAAAAATTCCAGCTTCGCCCAAATTTGCGCGGGGACATTTTTGGGTATTCGTTTTAATTTAAGCATTGGGGTATTGCCCACTAATTCGAGCATACTTTCTATCGGTTTGTTCATTTATCCTCCTGTACTAAAATTAAATATTTTCTCGTTGTTAAAGTATAAAAAGCTGTTTTCAACATAAAATATTTCTTTGGTTTGTCAATTATTTATTATGGCAAACAGCCCCCTGCCACAAAAACCATGCCTACGGCAGGCAGGCACTAAAACACAAAAATGCAACCACAGAGGACACAGAGAAAATGAAAAAAAGACAGGGAATTTTTGCCCAGCAGAGCTGGATAACTTAGACTAATGTTCCTTGCGGAACAAAATCTAAGTAAAGACGCAAATTTGCCCTCCTGCGGCGGGCAGGCAGGATTAAGAAAAAAAACAGAACAGACAGTTTAAACGACAAAAAAGAAAAATTGAAAGATAAATAAAACAGGAAGGTAATCGCAGATAAAAAAACAAATACATAATTTGAAACTGTGCTTACATTTTTCACTACTAAATCAAAGAACAAAATAGAAAACGTTTGAAAAGTATTGGGTGAAAAGGCTTGACAAACAGCATTAAATGTGTTTGAATATTCATTGAAAGGAGATTAAATGACAAAATTTTTAGAAGGAAAACTTTCGGCAAGAATTAAAGTTGCCAAAAGGTCTTCAATACGAGAATCGCTGAGGCTTGTTGAACAAAGCGAAATTATATCTTTTGCGGGGGGAATGCCCGACCCGGCGCTATTCCCTATTGACCTTATCAAAGAAGCCTGCGATGAGGTGCTGACAAATCATAGTGAGTTTGCATTACAATACGGAGCGTCCGAAGGGTATTTGCCGCTGAGACAAGAAATCATTAAGAGAGTAGCAAGCGCAAACAAAGAAGAAACTAAAATTGGCGAAGATGAAATCATTATAACAGTTGGCTCGCAGCAAGGGTTAGACCTTGTAGCCAAAACATTTCTGAATTATGGCGATATTGTTATAGTTGAAGAGCCAACTTATCTTGGCGGGATACAAGCTTTCAAGTCTTACGGAGGAAACTTCATAGGAATCCCCTGCGACGAAACCGGGATGCAGGTAGAACTGATAGAAGATAAACTAAAAAAGCTCAGCAACCAAGAGATTGAAAGAATAAAGTTCGTCTATGTAATTCCTGATTTTCAGAATCCGGGGGGGAGAACTTTATCCATTGAAAGACGGAAAAAATTGATTGCCCTTGCAGAAAAATATAATTTCTTGATAGTGGAAGACAGCCCTTATAAAGAATTAAGATATTGCGGTAAACACAAACCGTCTTTATTTGCTCTTGCTCCAAGAGGCAGAGTAATTATGCTTTGCACGTTCAGCAAATTATTCTGCCCGGGGTTCAGGGTTGCATACGCTATGGGAGGGAAAGAAATTATATACCAGATGGTTACGGGAAAACAGGCTACGGACTTATGCACGCCGGCATTTAACCAGGCGGTTCTTTCCTATGTGCTTGAGAAAGATGCTTTAGACCCGCATATTGAAAAACTGATTAGCGTTTACCGAGAGAAACAGAAATGTATGCTGAATAGTCTTGATAAATATATTCCACCACTGGGGATGCCTTCAATAAAGTGGACAAAACCGGATGGCGGGTTGTTCCTCTGGATGATAATGCCGGAACACATAGACACAGAGAAAATGTTTCCAAAAGCAATCGAAAATAAAATAGCTTATGTAATGGGAGCGGATTTTTATCATGACAGCTCGGTAAAAAATTGTATGCGGTTAAATTTCTCAATGCCC